>JAUWLO010000250.1 GCA_030613605.1 Gammaproteobacteria bacterium
ATAAATTACTGGTTGAGCCACCCTGTGATATCGCCAGGGAGCTGTATCTGGGTGCGTTGATAAATCGCAGCCAGGGTTGTCTGACCTTTATGGCATCCAGTATGGGCGGCATGGATATTGAAAAGGTGGCTGCTGAAAACCCGGAAAAAATATTGCAAGTGGACGTTGATCCGGTTGTGGGTTTACAGCCCTATCAGTGTCGCGAGCTTGCCTTTGGGCTGGAGCTGTCGGGCGGACAGGTCAAGGATTTAACCATGATTATGATGGGCCTGTACCGGCTTTTTTTGGAAAAAGATCTGAGTCTGGTTGAAATTAATCCTCTGGTGGTGACTAAGCAGGGGTCGCTAATGGCGCTGGACGCCAAAATTAATCTTGATGACAGTGCCTTGTTCCGCCACAAGGATCTGGAAGAGCTGCGCGATCCCATGCAGGAAGATCCTACTGAGCATAAGGCCCAGCAGTTCGATCTTAATTACGTCACCCTTGATGGAAATATTGGTTGCATGGTTAATGGTGCTGGCCTGGCAATGGCTACCATGGACCTTATTAAATTGCATGGCGGCGATCCTGCCAACTTTCTTGATGTGGGCGGTGGCACCACGGCCGAACGGGTAGCAGAGGCACTAAAGTTAATTGTTGCCGATGAAAAAGTAAAAGCGATTCTTGTTAATATTTTTGGTGGCATTGTGCGTTGTGATCTTATTGCGGAAGGTATTATCCAGGCGATTCGTGAAATCAATCTTGCAGTACCTGTAGTAGTTCGGCTGGAAGGTACGAATGCCCAAATGGGGCGTGATTGTCTGGATCAAAGTGGCCTGGCAATTATCACGGCAGATGATCTGGCAGATGCGGCAGTAAAAGTTGTAAAAGCAGCCTCCGGCAAATAAGTAAGACTAATATTAATAAGATAGTCAGCAGGTAAGTAAAAGATGTCGATTTTGATTAACAAAGATACGCGAGTGATTTGTCAGGGATTTACCGGCAAGCAAGGTACGTTTCATTCCGAACAGGCAATTGCCTACGGTACCAATTTTGTTGGCGGTGTTACGCCGGGTAAAGGTGGTCAGCAGCACCTGGACAGGCCTGTGTTTAATACAGTTAAAGATGCAGTAAAAGAAACCAGGGCTGATGCCAGTATGATTTTTGTACCCGCAGTGTTTGCAGCTGATTCTATTCTTGAGGCAGCTAATGCCGGAATAAAAGTGATTGTTTGTATTACTGAAGGGATTCCCGTGCTGGATATGGTGAAAGTAAAATCAGCATTAAAAGGTATGGATGTACATCTTGTCGGGCCAAATTGCCCTGGCATTATTACCCCTGGCGCCTGCAAGATTGGCATCATGCCGGGTGTGATTCATAAAAAAGGTTGTATTGGCATTGTCTCGCGATCAGGCACCTTAACTTACGAGGCTGTTTATCAAACCACCTTGAATGATCTGGGTCAAAGTACCTGCGTGGGTATTGGTGGTGATCCAATACAGGGCACTAATTTTATTGATTGTCTGAAAATGTTTGAAGCCGATCGTCAAACCAAAGGCATTATCATGGTGGGTGAAATTGGCGGATCAGCAGAAGAAGAGGCTGCAGAGTATATCGACAGACATGTAAAAAAACCGGTTGTAGGTTATATCGCGGGTGTAACCGCTCCTCCGGGAAAGCGCATGGGGCATGCGGGTGCTATTATCTCTGGTGGTAAAGGAACGGCCAAACATAAATTTGCAGCGCTGGACGCTGCGGGCGTTTCCGTTGCACGTTCCCCGGCAGAGCTGGGGTCACGCATGCTGGAATTCTTCAGCGGCTAATTAATTATAACAAGTGTTTTTTTATCGTTTCTTCTTAACCACTAGTCTTCTTAACGATTAAGTCGGAAATTTCTAATGTCCCAGCTGCCCAGGAATTTACGTTTTGTTATTGCCCAGCTTGATTTCATGGTGGGCGATGTGCCCGGTAATGCATCGAAAGTTATTGATGCAGCGAAACAAGCCAGGGATGAGCATGACGCGCAAGCTATTATTTTTCCTGAATTGACCTTAACGGGATATCCGCCTGAAGATTTATTAATGCGCCCCGGATTGCACCGCGCTGTCACCCACGCCTTGAGCGATATAAAATCGCAGGTCGGTGGTATCGATATTATTCTTGGCTTCCCTAAGCAAATAGTCAAACACTCAGATAGCTCTTCCTCTGGCAATTTATTTAATACGGCTGCCGTTATTCGCGACGGCGAAGTTGTTGCAGAATATAACAAATGTGAGTTGCCCAATTACGGTGTCTTTGATGAAAAACGCTACTTCACCGAGGGCGTTGATCCCTGTGTGGTGGATATTGGTGGCGTATCGGTTGGTATTACCATTTGCGAAGATGTCTGGGTTTCAGAGAATATTCAAAAATCCAAGCAGGCCGGTGCGAGCCTTATTGTTAATTTGAATGCATCACCTTATCGCATTCAGAAATCGCAAGAGCGTGAAGCACAGCTGATGAGTCGTGTCAGGGAATCCGGTTTGCCTATTATTTATGTAAATTTGGTGGGTGGTCAGGATGAACTGGTTTTTGACGGGCAATCATTGGTGATGGCGACGGATGGAACAATATGTCAGCGTGCACCGGCCTTTGAGGAAGGTTTGATTGTCGTCAATTTTGATATTGCTGATGATGGTTCAGTTATTCCGCAAGCGGGAGCAGTCGCACCCCCGTTGGACGAGACCAGGAGTATCTATAATGCATTGGTGTTGGGTGTAAAAGATTACATCAATAAAAACAATTTTCCGGGCGCGATTCTAGGCCTTTCGGGAGGTATTGATTCCGCACTTTGTCTGGCAATTACGGTAGATGCCATTGGTGCAGACAGGGTAGAGGCGGTCATGATGCCCTCTCGTTATACTCTGGACATGAGCGTGGAAGATGCCCAACAACAGGCGGAACTTATGGGGGTAGAGCACCATGTGTTGCCTATTGAAGACGCGTTTAATTCATTCCTGGGTATTCTTGAAGAGGAATTTTCCGGAACTGAACCGGACACCACGGAAGAAAATATTCAGGCCCGTTGTCGCGGTATCCTGCTAATGGCAATATCGAACAAGAAACACAAAATGGTGATTACCACGGGTAATAAGAGTGAAATGTCAGTGGGCTATGCGACCCTGTA
>JAUWLO010000098.1 GCA_030613605.1 Gammaproteobacteria bacterium
ACTAATGACTATCCGGTTTACCTTGATTACAATCAACAAAGGGCTAGAAATATTATATAAATTTGGATCGCATTTTCTCTGTCAGCCAAATTTCATAAAGGTCTACTGTGCAATCGTTAACGGTCTGTCACAATTTTTTACCAACAGTCGTTGTCCGGCACATAAGAGACCTTCGCTATTCTCACATTAACTTCGGGTGTCAATCGATACTGTTGAAAAACTCTTTATTAGTGGCTGTTAAAAATATTTAAGCTTATTTAAGAGGGTTAATGTTTTTAGATACGGGAAGGGTACAACACGAAGTCGAGCTCACTGTAGAAATCCACACAATAACTCATAAGCAATTATTAAGTTGTGTTTTAGTAAAAACTTAAATTAGACCAAAAATTGGCTTTGTCTGATTTTAGAGTTTTTCAACAGTATCAATCATAAGCGGTAGTTCACTCTATCTTGACAATCATTTGAGAACCTTCCAAAGGAGACATTTAGGATTGGTTAAATTTTAATCCCTCCGTCCCCTTAAGCTATAATTGGTCAGTCACGATTTCCAGCAGAGCCATCTGGCATACTCATCTGACGAAACAGTCCACGCACCATCCAGGCAAGCATGGCAACACCTGCAAGGAGCACCGCCCACAATCCGAGCTCCTTCCACGGAAATGGAGGTGCTGGCGGCTCTAGTTTCACTTTCCCGCCGAGGGTAAAGACCGATGATGCTCTCCCCTGGTCGATCAATCCCTTTTCCTGCTCTTCATTAATGGTGCGCAGCAGCGTATTATCCACAGGGCGCGCTAGCGCAGCCGTAGTGGCACTTCCAAAGGCAACGGTGTACGGGGACTCACCCTGGGCCACGAACGTCAACAAATGTGGCATCCAACCAATCTCAAGTGTGGGCGGGCTTCCCGATAGTTGGCGCTCCTTATCTGCAAGTATGAAACGCCAGTAGCGGTCTGACGTCAACCATAACTCAATAGGTTCATTCTCCAGCACCGTCCCATCATGTTCAAGTGTATAGAACATTCCACTGTGCTGTGTGCGCCAACTGTCCTCTTGCGTTGATCGCGTCATGATTGTGGCGTGTACTACAACGTTCCTGGTCGTGAAACGAATGCGCGCCCGATCCGTTGGCCAATGTCCGCCAGTATCAAAATTGTAAACGAGCGGATCGTCATTGTCGGGCGCACCGTCAACCTGCATCCAGCGACGTGGCAACGGTTTCTCAGCAGCGCGAAATGATGCCAGAACACCGGTTAGAGTCACCTCTCGCAATGCCTCCGGCCATGTGATACGCAAGTATCTCGCTTTGTGTTCAAGTAATCCAATCTCGTTATGGGTAAGCGCCGCTTTATCGGAGTGGAGGTCTGCAAGCGTCACATCTTTCACAACTGTGAACCAATGTGATAGGTCATCGCTGGACTCAACATCCACAGTTACCGCAAAGCTGGAATCTTTTGACCGCTTCCACGCCAGCTTAAGGCGGTTAGGTGGTTTCTCAAAGGCACTGATATCCAACAAGTAGGCCTTAATACGGTCAGTCTCATCAGCCGGAATCGCCTCGCTGGTGGCATCAACAATCATGCCTTTTTCGTCCGTGATAATCCGAAGCGTGCGCACAGCAGCATCTTCCTCACCCCGTGTATACAGGGGAAAGAACGGAACTGATTCGGACAAAGGTTCCTGAGCAATCGCCGCGTGAGGCAGGCGCAGTACGTGCGGCACTACCTGACCCGCCCCATTGAACACGCGGATATCTCCGAGGTCTGGACGTGTCACGCTGCGATAGATGGTGTCGGGGAGGTTGAGCTCCCACAGCGCCCCCTTACCCTCACTCTCCACAGTAAGTCCGAATGCAAAGTCCTCCGGAACTGGAACATCGCCAAACGCTGGCGTACTCAGCGTGATGGCAACAAGGCTTCCTATAAATGAATGTTTCATGGCTCTACGTATTCCTTCGTTCTCGGCGGTAATGGTGAGAGATAACCAATCAGAAGAATCAGTAGCCCAACGACGATAAACGACACGATGCGGGCGACGGTACCAATGTCTGCCAAATCGACCAGGAAGAGTTTCACAACGACTGCACCCAATAGTGTAGCGCCCACGATCCATACCGTGCGTTGTTTCAGCCGCGTGCCAGTTGCCATGATGCAGAGCGCCGCAAGCGTCCAGATGATTGAGACCGCAGACTGATAGGTCGGTGACGACCAAATCGCCCCAGCATTGAATGGAATGTCACCCAAGTAGTGCGTAGCCCGCGCGATCATACTATTCAGCGTTATGAACGCCACCGTCGACCAGGTGTACCAACGCCACTGCTTAGAGATCTTCATCCAGCCCTGCCAGCCCCACCACAGGATCGCGACAAGCGCCAGGCATTGCATCATTTCCAACGGGTTCAGTACCGGCAGGTAGGGCAGCGGCTGTGGGTTACCTCGCTGTGTGCTCGCATGCAGGATCCAAATGCCCAACGCCAGCACTAGGGGCAGGAGCCCGAGCCCAAGGTACGCAGTCTTGAACTGTCGGATGGGCCATGTGAGCTTCGACTCTAGTTTTGGCAGTCCCAAGAGTACCGCCATGGGGACCAGCGGCCAAGTGATATAGTGCCAGGTCGTCGCCTCAGGAACTACCTGCTTTATCACCCACGCAACCTCCCATGTGAGCAGGAATACCGCAACCCAGAGTGTGACACTGTGCCAGAGTGGTAGGAACGACAGGACTTCCCGGTCCGCTTCGAAACGCCGCAGCATCCAGTACTGAACCACAAAAGCGATGGCCCAGGCACCCCAACCCCAGTGCGCCAACGGATGGGCTACCACGTCTTCAGCGAAAGTAGCACCCGTGATACCTATCATCACCGGCAACAGGAGCAGTGGGGGGAAGTCCAGGTAGTGCCAATCAAGGCGTCTGCGCAATGCGACGATCACCGCTATGCTTGCAGCAACAAAGCCCAGGATTGCGCTTTCGTGGTTGACATCGGCGACGTGCTCCAATATCTCGTTGATACCGGCCCCGAACCACCAGCCAAGACCCCAAACGAGTGCCAACCCCGATGCTGGCGCTCCAACCTCCATCAGTGCCTGCTTGTGTCGGTACAGATAGAAAGCGGTAAAGAGCCCCGAGAAACTCACCATAAGTGCGCTCAGATAGAAGCTGTTCAGCACAGGCACATCCGCAGTCGGTGCGCTAATCTCGCCTATGAAGGCAGCGCCTGCCCCCCCCTGAACGATCAGGCCAAACTGCCGCGCGAGCAGTCGGTGCTGGCGCACACCAATCCACACCAGAGCAGCGCCTTCGAGTGCCCAAGCCGCGCCCGTCCAGCGCCCGTCGACGGCCAGTGGTATGGCAACCGTGCCGAACGCAACCGCCAGTGCCAGGAAGACTTCCGTCAACATGCGCATACTCTCGCGCCGTCCGCGCCACAGCGTGGTGGCCAAGGCGGCATAGAAGATGCCCGCGCCGAGAGCGCTCAGCGCAAGACCGTACTCAAAATCGCTTACAAGGGCGCTCTGCAAACCGAATGCGATGAGCGGTACGCCAAAGACGAGCGAACCATCGACGTAGCCTTCCAGATTGGGCGGCTGGCGCAGTGCAAACAATACTGGAACAGCGACATAGAAAAGGAAGTAAAGCACGAGAAACGGTTCAGTGGTCGCAAAATGCTCGGGCTGATAGTACTGATAGCCCCAGGCACCCCCAATGACGAAGGTGAAGACAAAGCCGACCAGGTTGAGTTCGCGCCAGGCCTTGAACCACGCAATCCCCAGAATGCCGGTATTGAGAACTGCATAATAGGAGAACAGGACCACGTGGCTGCCATCGCGGGAGATGAGCACCGGCGCAAGAAAGCCACCGATCATGGCAAGGATGGCAAGGCTTCTCGCATTTTGCAACACCGCTAAGGCACTGGACAGTGCTACCAATGCAACCATGAACAAAAGGCCAGGCAAGGTTGCGATCAGGTTATACAGACTCGTTGCAGCAAACACAGTGAGGTAGACAATACCCACACCCCCGCCTTGCAATACCAACGCGTAGTTACGACGATGTTCGCGCAGTCGCCAGCCGATTGCAATCAACACCATGCCACCGATCGCCGCGCCGATCATGCGTAACTCTATGGGCAGCCAGCCACGGTCAACGGCATATTTTAGAAAGAAGGCCACGCCTAGGAACAGGATGATGATACCAATCCGCGCCACCGTATTGCCACCGGTTAACCAGGCCGGGAATTGTTCAAAGAGGCCTGGACTGGCTTGTGGTTGCCAGCCAGTTCCCTCTTTAGCTTTGGTGGGCTCGATCCACGCCTCGGTTGATAGTGTTGGCGCTTCGACGGGTGGAACTGTCGGCTCTGCTGTCACCTCTGGCTCTACCTGAGGGATCTCTTCGATTGCCTCTTCGAGTACAGTGACCGGCTGAATTTCCTCAGGCACTTTTTCAAGACCAAGCGCTGCTTTTTCTTCAACAGCGGGTGCCTCGGGCACAACTCGTTCTGCTTCTGGCACTTTTACTCTTGACAGAAAGTCAGATAGTTCTCGCAGGGTGGATTCAAGGTCGCGTATTTTTTTCTCCAACACCCGTAGACGCGATAAGACTCTCGGCATGATGAAAGCGAGTGCTATTAAAAAGGTGACTAAACCGATAGCTGCAAGGATCAGAAAATCAAAAAAATACATTTCGCGATGTATTCCTCGTCAAGTATAAAGTTAGCCATGTAAATTTTTAGTGACTAAACAGTAATATAGTAGCAAATGCTACTTTCGTATAATGAGAAAGTTATACGGGGATTTATGTTAGGCCAATATCCGGATATTCCACAATGATGCGGATGACTATGCATATACATGAGTGCTTAACATGATAGCAACTGATCTTATTTGGTTCCCAAGTATAGGAAGTATAAACACCCTTTCTAACCCAAGTCAAACCAAAGAAACCTAAAGATAACTCCTTTCCCTCAGCTACTAACCAATAAGTTTCACGTTTTTATCAAATCATGCCAACAATCTGTAACAACTGCTGACCGTCTCTTATGGGTCGGATTTTTCCCTTCAAGTATATTTGCCGAAGGTCCGTTAACGCAAAACTCAGCTTAATCCCGGTTAGCAGACCCTCATTTATTTACCTCAACAGGGAAAGTACGGCACATAACAGACATTCGGGAAAATATGTCTGTACGTATTAACTTGTGAAACAGACTAGTGGAACATATCAGGGAACAGTGCCTCTCCGATGGAGGAAAGAAGTCCCATGGTTATGAGTCCACCAAATAATCCCAGCATTATTGCCATTAAGGTTATTGAGGTTGCGTGGACGATGCGGTTTTCCATGTATTGACGGAATGACATCATAAGGCCTCGCCACGTAAGCATGATAGTCGGGCTAGTCATCGCGAAGGCGACTCCCACCGAAATCACCCCGAACATTACGATCAATAAGAAATCTGTACCAGGTAGATCTATCGTTACTAGACTGGGCGGCAGTGGTATGACGACGGCAAAACCCCAAATGAGGTTCATAACTAGCGCCCACAAGGGGTAGCACCCAATAACAATTATAACGATCCCTGCCAAAGTTGTGCGTCCATAAAGATGGGCAATTAGCGATGTGGGGAGCTTCTCACCTGATTGCTGGAGAACAACTTGGCCTTTGCGCCGCAATGCGGAAAAGCCGGCAATGGCGATGGTTATAGTGATAGTGATTCCAACAAGGCCGCATAAAATGATGAAATCGATGCTTGGTTCCTCACCTAGTGCCATGTATTCATCAGGTAGTTTTGCAGCTTCCATCTGAACTTTATTTTTGAAGAGGTATGCAATGATGTACGTTGTAGTAGTACCGAGGAATATTGCAACCGAGGTGAATGTGCGCAGCACGAAGATCATCGCTCCGATTGTGGCCTGATTTAGGACAATTCTGGGAAGTCCCTTTATTCCTACCTCAATGGGTCCCTTCTGTAGACTTTTAGCGATCTTGTCGAATTTATGGAAAACAAGCGCCATGACGGAAATCCCGATGGCTAAGACTAGCCATGGCGTTACAAAAAGGAACTGCATTACCCAAAGAATAATAACACTCTCAAGAGATGGTGTTGGACTCATGCGTTATTACCCAACAAATGCCGCGGAGATAGTCAGAAAAACGATGATTGAACCAGCCATGGCGAATACGACTGATAGTGAAATATCTTTAGTGGTTAAAAAAGTGTCGGCCTGTATGGACCGCAGTAGGAAAAATGCGAGACCTACCAAGTAGAAGAATAGGTAGGCTATGAATCCTGCAGTGACTAAGAGATCTGCTGTTGTTGTAAACAATTATTAGTGTCCAAAGCTGATAACAACACGATTTCTGACTAAGTATTTTGAGTAAAGTATGTATTCTACGCCTTAATAACACAAAGATGTGGTTTCTATCTACACACGGATAATGTCTGCTTTGGGTCGTTTTTTCTCTGTCAGGTCTATTTCCCCAAGGTCCGTTTTGTGGTGGTTGTTAGCCTTCCGTAATATTTCATCAAAGCCCGCTAAAATATTTTTCGTTTCTTCTTTAAGAGATAGCGTCCTAGATCCTGTTTGTTTATTTTTTTATGTGTAACTTTGGATCCATGCGTTCATGCAATATTCTCACGACTAAAATTGACGTTGATAATCTTTTGTAGAAAATGACATGACTTTCATGCGGAAAGCGTAAATATTCAGGCAAGATATCTTCAGCGGTGTGACGAATGTTTGGATTATCTGCTAGTAGTTTAATACATTCTTTTAGAGCTTCAAAGTAATGCTCTGTTTGTACTGCGCCAAAACTATTTACTGAGTACGCAAGAATTCCTTCAACATCCCTGGCAGCTTCGTCCGTTAGTTGATATTTCACCGTTTATTAGCTTTTACGTCATTCCAGATATCATCCAGAGTTCGCTTTGAAATCCCACTTTTTTCGCCTTTTTTTAATGCCCTTACTAGAAGTTCGCGCTTATTTTGAGCGTCCTGATCCTGACGGATTAAGTCACGTACATAATCACTAGTATTACTGTATAAGCCACTTCCAACCTGGTCTTCAACCCATTCTTTCATTGGGTCTGGTAAAGAAACGTTCATGGTTGCCATAATTATCACCTCCCCATGAAGTATGGCATATATTGGCAATCATTGCCATTCGAGCTAGTTTTCTAAACGTCGGCTTTGGCGGATCGTTTGTACATGCATGCAATAACACGAAAGTCCGGTTTGTGGTGAAAGCCGCCATTTTCCCTTGGTAATGACACTGCTACAAATTAGTGCTACAAATTAGTGCTGTTTAACCATAGTGCCATCAACCTGATAAGTAGGTGCCATTCCGGCTTGCCCCCTTATTTTTGTGAGGCACCTAACAATATCCTACAGATATGTGTTCATCTGCATTTATCTGTGGACTTAGTTATTTTGATTTATAAGGTGAGGATTCGAGCAATAACTCACCATGATTTTTCAT
>JAUWLO010000165.1 GCA_030613605.1 Gammaproteobacteria bacterium
CTTTGCCAAGGGTTACGCGGTCGATCGCACCATCGAAACCCTGCAGGAAGCCGGTATCCAACACGCCGTGGTCAACGCCGGTGGTGACCTGCGTGCTATTGGCCAGCATGGCCAGCGCCCCTGGCGTGTCGGTATTCGTCACCCCCGTCAACAGGGCATTCTGGCCTCGGTGGAAACCACATTGGATGAAAGCATCTTCACCTCGGGCGATTACGAACGTTTTTTTGAATGGCAGGGCAAACGCTACGACCACATCATCGACCCCCGCACCGGCTATCCGGCAGAGGGCCTGAGCTCCGTCACCGTATTTGCGGATCAGGCCGACCTCGCCGATGCCGCCGCCACAGCCCTCTTTGTCGCCGGGCCTAAGGACTGGCTACCAGTGGCGCGAGCCATGGGCATCAAGGGAGTCATGCTGGTGGATGAACAGGGCGTGGTACAAATCACCCCCGGCATTCGTGATCGAATCCATTTCGAAACCGAAACCCTGCCACAGATTATTGTTAGCGAAGCGCTTTCACCAAATCGCAAGCCGTAGGGGCACAACAATAAACATGCCCACCTCCCTGCCCAAACTCCGAATCAGCAGCTGGATAACAAAGGGTGATGTCGTCCTTTTGGGGTTCGCAATTGCCATATTGTCGGGGGTATTTATGACCTTCTGGCATAATGATGGTCATGGTGCTGAAGTGGTTGTGTATGTGGAGGGAAAACGCTGGGCGCGCCTGGACCTGTTTCAGAACCAGGAACTCCATGTCCATGGAGCGTTGGGTAGCAGCCATATCCGGGTACTTAATGGACAGGTTCGGTTTATCGATTCTCCCTGCCCCAACAAGCTCTGTGTTCACACCGGTTGGCTAAGCCAGGGCGGAGAAAATGCCACCTGTCTGCCTAATCGGGTAAGTGTGCAAATTTTACAGTCTGATCCACGCTTCGACAGCATTAACTTTTAGTCGCACAAGAAACCGGTATAACGAAGCATGGCTCTTACACGCACCATCAAAACCACTCGCGATGACCACCTGGTGGCGGCTTTAGCAGCACTGGCCATCACCATTCATATCGCAGAAAGCGCCCTGCCAAGCCCGTTACCCGGCATCAAACCGGGCCTGGCCAATGTGGTCACGCTGCTTGTTTTGTGCCGATACGGCTGGCGCATGGCGGTCTGGGTAACACTGTTGCGCGTACTGGTTGGCAGCATTCTCATCGGCACGTTTCTCTCACCCACCTTTTTTCTCAGCGCCAGCGGTGCCATTGCCAGCATTTTGGTACTGGGTATGCTGTATGCCTTCTCATACAAAAAATCACCGGGGGGGCCACAACTGCGGTCTTCCTGGGCAATTGGACCTCTGGGACTGGGGCTGGCCGCAGCAATGGCACATATGAGCGGGCAATTCTGGGTCGCCTACACTTTATTTGTGCCTCACCCGGGAATTTTGACGCTGTTTCCCGTACTGCTGGCACTGGCCTCTGTGCTGGGTATTGTCAGCGGGTTATTGACCCGCACCGTGCTGACGCGGTTGAATAGCGATCCCGTTAACCATTAACCTTTATTATTAAAAAAAAGGTATTAAAAAAAGGGTTCCGACCGGAGTAATAAATAAACTATTTTGTGTGAGCATAAATAAAAAGTTCACCCAATTATTAACTAGCTCATTACTAAATCTGCCATGGCAACCATTACCGCAAATCGACCCAACGTGACCTCCGGAGACCGTCTCAGCCTGACGATCTTTTTTGCCGTGGTGATGCACAGCCTGATTATTTTGGGCATTAGCTTTGATGCCACTGATCGTGACCAGCCCCTGCAAAAACTGCCTGGGCTTGAAGTCACTCTGGTTCAAAGTAAAGCTGACAAAGACATTGAAGACGCAGACTTCCTGGCTCAGGCCAACCAGGAAGGTGGTGGTGATACAGAAGAAAAAGTCCGGCCAGCATCACCGGTCACACCGGATGTTGCCACCGGCGAGGCTGGCGATGTAAAAGAAGTGGTTCCGGAAACCCAAATACCCACCACCACGGAAGAAACCCATCAGGAGATTTTAACCACTGCGAAATCCGAACGAAAAATTTCCACCGGTATTGTCGCGCAACAGGCTGAGATAAAAGAACAACTCACCGCAGCCCAGCTACTGTCACGTAGCAAGGAAATCGCGCGCCTGTCCGCAGAAATTGACCAGACCCAACGCGTTTTTGCCCACCGACCCAAACGCCAGTATATTTCGGCACGCACCAAAGAGTACCGCTTTGCCAGCTATGAAGAGGCCTGGCGATCCAAGGTTGAACGCATAGGCAAAATCAACTTCCCCGGTGAAGCCAAACGTAAAAAACTCTCTGGCAGTTTAATCATGGCCGTCACCCTTAACCCTGATGGCAGCATTCTGTCCATTAACATTCGAAAATCATCAGGCCATAAAATTCTCGACGATGGTGCCATCCGAATTGTACGACTGGCGGCTCCGTTTGCCCGCTTTCCTGAGAATATTCGCAAGGACACGGACGAACTGGTCATCACCCGCACCTGGGTGTTTGAAGCTGGCCAGAAATTTACAGCACGCTGATTTTTCAATCGGCAGACATCAACGTCATAACCATCAAGTTGACCACCTGTCGTTACCAGGGCTAATGCATATAACCCTGTAATTTTAAGCGCGCGTAGTCCATACTATGCGCATGGTCGAGACCGGTTACCTCACCAATCAATTCCTCATCGCCATGCCTAATTTGCTGGATCCCAGCTTTTTTCACAGCGTTACCTACATTTGTGAACACAATGAACACGGCGCCATGGGCGTTATCATTAACCAGCCCCTGGAACTCACTCTGGGGGAGCTAATGGAACAATTGGGCGTAAAAGCACCCGCTCACCTTCGTGACAAAAAAACCATATATCAGGGTGGGCCGGTAAGTGTGGAGCGTGGTTTTGTATTGCATCGCCCTCTTGGCCAATGGGAGTCCACCTTGCCTGTCACGGATGAAATAGGCCTAACGTCTTCCAATGATATTATTCGCTCCATGGCTGACAGCCCACCAGAAAATTCCAGTAAAAACACAGCGCCACAAGATTACCTGATCACCCTGGGCTACGCGGGCTGGGGCGCAGGGCAACTGGAAGCTGAAATTCTGGAAAATAGCTGGCTAAGTTGCGAGGCAAACCCTGAGATATTATTCCATACCGAGCCTGAATTACGCTGGGAAGCTGCCGCATCACTCATCGGCGTCAACATCCACCAGCTTACCGGCGAAGCTGGGCATGCGTGAAACCATGCCGGCAAGCATAACGACAAATACAACAACTGATGTAATGACCGACGCAATGAACAACACTATGACGGAACAGCCTCCCAAAGCGAGAACTCTGCTCGGTTTTGACTACGGCCTAAAACGTATCGGCGTTGCAGTAGGTCAGGAGCTCACCGGAACAGCAACGGCTCTGGTAACAGTGCGCGCCACTGACGGCAAACCTGACTGGGATGCCATAACGAAACTCATTGAACAGTGGAATCCGGATGAACTGGTGGTTGGTTTACCCCTGAATATGGATGGCACCTTTCATGAGCTCAGCTACAAGGCGCAACGATTTGGGAATCAGCTGCATGGGCGGTACAATCTGCGCGCTCATTTTATGGATGAACGTCTTTCATCGCTGGAAGCCGAGCGTCAGTTAAAAAGCCTACGTCAGGCTCCCATAAAAAATGCGCAAAAGAAAAAATCTCGCAAGATTCAAAAAACGGACATTGACAAAATAGCCGCAAAAGTCATTCTTGAATCCTGGCTAGACCAACAAAAAATTGAAAACAAACAATAAAACAATACTGGTTATGACAATTCTTTATGACAACACCTCAAAACGACATCAATAAACTCATCGATCAGATGGCCAATGAGCTTCGCGAAAATTTTGCGGGCACTAGCCTGAACGATGTAGTCATGGTTGGCATTCACACTGGCGGCGTTTGGGTAGCAGAACAATTACACGCGCTGCTCAATATTCAGCAGCCTCTGGCACAACTGGACATTTCTTTTTACCGGGATGATTTCTCACGCATCGGCATGAACCCTCAGGTCAAACCATCCAAGCTACCCGCATCAGTAGACGACGCCCATATCATTCTGGTGGATGACATTTTGCACACAGGTCGCACCATACGCGCAGCACTTAACGAAATTTTTGATTATGGCAGACCTGCTTCAGTAACGCTGGCAGTGCTCGGCAATCGCAGTGGTCGCGAACTGCCCATACAGGCAGATGTTGTCGGTAAAGAATTTCAGCTAGGCCAACATGAACACGTCAAGCTTACCGGCCCTGATCCACTTCAACTGGAAATAGTGGAGGCGCCGTGATTCAACATAACCTGCAACTGGATGACCAGGGACGCCTTCGACACCTCTTAACTATCGAAGGCCTCAAGCGCCAGCAAATTATCGACATCCTTGATACTGCTGAGTCCTTCACCAGCGTCAGCGCTCAACAAGTAAAAAAGGTTCCGCTGTTACGCGGCAAAACCATTGTAAATTTATTTTTTGAACCCAGCACCCGAACCTTAACCACTTTCGAACTGGCTGCTAAGCGACTTTCAGCAGACGTCCTCAAAATTAATGTGAATACCTCAGCGACGGTAAAAGGTGAGAGTCTGCTGGATATGTTGCGCAACCTTGAAGCCATGCAATGCGACATGTGTTTTGTCAGACACGGCGACAGCGGTGCCGCACATTTAATTGCGCAACACGTCGCACCGCATATTAGC
>JAUWLO010000220.1 GCA_030613605.1 Gammaproteobacteria bacterium
AGGCTGGCAAAACATCTGGGTGGCAGGAAGGTATTGAATCTGATGATATCTGATGTGCCTGGTGACGAGACCCACATTATCGGCTCAGGTCTTTTATCACCAAACCCTGATTTGCAAAAGCCTTTATCCGAAGCACAGGTAATTGAATTACCAAATTGGGCCGATCAGTTGCTAAATGAATTACCAGCAGAAACGGTACAAGCACCAGCAATGACAGATGCCTGTTTCAATACCATCGATACTTACGTTATTGCCACGATAAAGGATGCAAAACAGGCTGCCGTCACTGTTGCACAGAGCTTAGGTTACGAAGTTATTTTACATCAGGAAATAATCCGTGGTGATGCGCTCGCCACAGGAAAAGAGCTGGCACATACATTGCGTGACTCAGGTCCAGCCCTACACATTTGGGGTGGTGAGACGACAGTCCGTTTGCCTGAAAATTGCGGGATAGGTGGAAGAAATCAACACCTGGCTCTGGCGGCAGCCACGGTGCTGGACGGTTCCAGTGATTGCTGGCTCCTGGCCGCAGGAACTGATGGCAGTGATGGGTCAACGGCCGATGCGGGTGCAATGGTCGATGGTAAAACACTATCAAGAGGCTCGTTAGCAGGGTTTGAAGCGGAAAAGGCACTGGCTGAGGCTAATACGGGGGCTTTTCTTGCCGCAAGTGGTGATTTGGTTCGCACCGGACCTACTGGTACCAACGTGATGGATCTGGTGATTGGGTTAAGGAGCCTCTGATCTACTCATGAACTCGTATCTTGTGCCTAAAATATCCAGCTTTTGCGTTGCGAACCTTCGCAATAGCTGGCTATTACGTGCGATTCGCGCCTTGAATCTGAACATTTTAGATCACAATCTACTTCGTCCAGAATAAATCAGAGGTTCCTTAAAGATTGAATCCTAAAGAGTAAATTTTGAAAAGTGTGATGAAGTTCACATGAGGTCTGTGTTGTACGTCTCGGTAAAGTGTTCTCTGATGGACGATCAATGGAGTGAACAGCTTTATTGTCCAGGACAGTAGGGATTGTTCAGGATAGTCGACAATAGTAAGTAGCGCCAAAGGGGTGCATGAGATGAAATTATTTAAGCTTGACCTGATGACTGTATTGTTTGTGGTGGTGGCGATAGGTGTTGTGGTGACGATGTCCACGCAGGCATCTACACAAACATCTGCTCAGGCCAGAGATTACTCGGCAGCAGGATCAGTAGCCATTCAGGCTTCAGCCCAGCCTGTTAGCACGGCATTGCCTGCCAACAGACTCTGGACGGTAATACTAGACGCTTATATCAGGGCTCGCCTGCATGCGGTGAGTATTAATCCCGAACAGGTTCTAACCAGCGCTGATACAGCGCGTCAGCTGCGTTTTGCAGATTCTTTACCTTCTCTTCCAGTCCGGAAACCATATTCTCGTAACTTTGTACGGTTTCACTGGGATGTACGAGCTCATCCTTATATAACGTAGCCCATTCATTGACCATTGGTACGGTCATTTCCACGTGGCATTGCAATGCGAGAGTATTGCCGCGGACAAAACCCTGATGAGCACAATGCTGGCTTTTGAGAATAGCCGTTGCGCCATCAGGAATAGAGAACGTTTCGCCGTGCCAGTGAAACATAGTGCTTTCTGAAGGAAGCTTATTTAACCAGTTTTCGCTTTGTTCATTCTCAATTTTTTGTACGGGTAACCAGCCAATTTCTTTCACCGGGTTGGCGCTAATGGTGCCGCCTAGCGCTTTGGCGATGAGTTGGCCACCGAGACAATGGCCCAGTACTGGCAGGTTCGCATCCACAGCATTTTTGATGAGATCCAGCTCATGTTGTATCCAGGGCAGGTCATCATTGACGCTCATGGGGCCTCCCATGAAAACCAGACCACTAACATCATCAATTTGAGGTGGCGGAATTTCACCTTTGTCGATACAGATCAGTTCAAAAGGGATGCTATAGTGGTTTAGCACCTCGGCAAAATAGCCGGGACCTTCACAGTTTATATGGCGAAAAATACGAATGGGTTTCATGGTTTTTTCATTTCCGGTACTACTTCCAGTACTAATAGCGCCACTAACATTGACGTACCCCAGGAGATGTTTGTCTGTCTCGATGTTAATCGTATCAGTTTCCCTGTTGACGTGTTCAGTGGCCGTAGGCGCTGGAACAACTGACGCGGATGAAAATAAAAACCGACGTCAGGTAATTCTTGAAGGAATTATGGGTAGTAAAGCAGTGCTGTCTATTGATGGGAAACGACAACTGCTTTCTTCAGGCCAACAGCAGGATGGAGTAAGGGTCATCAAAATCCATCCCAACGGTATTGATGTGAATATTGATGGCAAGAAACGGCATTTGCGTATGGGGGATCACCATGCAGTTTCTTCACCTTATAAACAAAGAAAAAGTGCTACGGTCATTGTGTTACCCGATGCGCGTGGGATGTACACAACGGTTGGTAGCATTAATGGCCTGCCTGTCTCTTTCCTGATTGATACCGGAGCTACGACCATTGCCATGAATTCGGTACAGGCCAAACACCTGGGAATTGATTTCAGGATAGTGGGCCGGGAAACTATGGTTGGAACTGCTTCGGGGGTTGCCAGAGCCTATCAGGTGACACTCGACAAGGTCACGCTGGGTGCGATTACGCGACATAATATTCCGGCTGTGGTTATAGAAGGCGGTTTTCCCGTGCAAACTTTATTGGGGATGTCCTTTTTAGGCCAACTGGATATTCAGCGTGAAGGCTCGGTAATGCGCATTAAAAAGAAATATTGAATCCACCAGCTAGTTTTGTCCTGGTATTTTGTCCGGTTAAAACGCTGTGATTCTTGTGGCTCACATAGTTATTCTTTTTAATTTCTCTAATTAATTGTAATTACTGCATTAAATCTCTTATACGAATTTTTTATGATTCGATCTCTTTATATCTATAACTAATATTGTAATAAAAATTACTGATATGTATAGTGCCTGCTGGTTTTGTAGCAGGAAGTCTCAGTTTGCATAGCGGAGACCTGGACGAGGGGGTAGGTGTCATTTGCGCGCAGTGTATGGCGTCGATGTGGAGGTTAGCGATAACCCACCTGTTTTTAGTTCTTTGCTGTAAATCAATTATTAACACGTTAAATAGAAAATGGATTCCGGATTTCGCGACATAGAGCGGCTGGAGGCCAACTTGTAAATTAAAATTTGTATATAAAAAGGAAAAAATATGTCTAACAAATTTAAAACAATCTTTATATCTGTAGCGCTGACTGGTTTTATCTTCAGTTCCACAACAGCGCTTGCTGATCAGGGCCACATATTCCCAGGCATTACTGAGCCTTGTCAGCAACTGTGGCTGGTTAATGATCCGTTTAACGGAGTTGAAGATGCTGAGGAAGCCCCATTTACAAGACCTAATGGTCAAACTGTAGATGTAGCTGGTGAGTGCATTGATGTGCCAGTCAATCTGGATGAGGTGAAAGTGCTGGTTAATAGTGATACCGCGACAGTAGGTTCTGATGGGGTTACCCCTGTTGCCCTAAGACATATGGCGTTGCTTGGTAAAGTTATGCAACACCGCATCGCTATAGGTGAGATGGTTCCTGATGACG
>JAUWLO010000109.1 GCA_030613605.1 Gammaproteobacteria bacterium
TGATCCACATCTTTATTGGGTGCACTGTCTCGGGCGAAACCATAACGGTTATGTGGCAGGGAGCCACAGGCGCTGAGTAGCAGACTGCTGGTCAGTAGTACCAGTAGTAAAGGAACAGTTTTAGAAAATAGCATACGGCGCATAGGGAATACTGATGGGCTACCTGGTGGGTGCACGTTTTTCGATAATGGCCTGCCCCAACTGATAAACTGCCATGGCGTAAAGTGGGCTGTGGTTATAGCGGGTGATTACATAAAAATTATCGAGCGCCAGCCAATGTTCCCGGCCGGCTAATTTTTTTAGTTCAATGAGTGCGCCCATTGAGTCTGGATTCAATTTTATTTTGGCAGTAACGCCGCGCTGGCGTAACTCCGCTACTGTGCTGTGTGGCTTGTAACCTTTTTTTACGACAACCTGGATGTGATTACTGCCAACGATGGCCGGGACAACCACTTTTTTACCGGGCTGCCATTTGTGACGTTTGAAATAATTGGCGACGCTACCAATAGCATCGCTGGTGTTGTTCCATAAGTCACGCTTACCATCGCCATCAAAATCCACGGCAAAGTTCCGGTAACTGCTGGAGATAAATTGTGCCTGCCCCATGGCACCTGCGTATGAGCCTTTGACAGTTAGTGGGTCCAGTTTTTCTTCCCGGGCTAGCAACAGGTATTGCTCCAGTTCGCTGCGGAAAAATTTAGCACGCTTGGGGTAACCAAATGCCAGCGTGGCAAGCGAGTCTAAAACGCGGTAACCACCTTTGTGTCTTCCATAGCGCGTTTCCACGCCAATAATGGCGACAATAATTTCCGGGGGGACACCGTATTCTTTTTCTGCGCGTTCGAGCGTTTTCTGGTTTTTATTCCAGAATTTCACGCCTTCTTTGATCCGTGTATTGGTAACAAAAATAGGCCGATACTCAAACCAGGGTTTGCCTTCCGCCGGGCGGGTGATGGCGTCAATGATTGACTGCTTAAATTCTATTTTGGCGAATAATTTTTTGAGGTCTTTTTTATCAAAACCATGCTTCTTGCTGACCTCGTTAATAAAGTCATGAACGTCTTCCCTGTTTTCGAAATAATTTTGATCTACAGCTGCAAATGCTGGCATAGCAAGCACAGCCAGCAAGCTGGCGAGAACTAAATGATGCGTCGAACGGTTAAACAAACGATAAATAAGTTTCATAATGATTGTTGGTGATCTCAGTATTTATAAAAAAGGTATAACAAAATTTATATTAAATGATTATCTGGGCAGTAACTTACGATGTGTGTGAATGGACATTAGGATACCGAAACCTGCCATCAGGGTCACCATGGATGTGCCGCCGTAACTTACCAGGGGTAGTGGTAAACCGACAACAGGCAGTAGACCAGTCACCATGCCGATATTAACGAATACGTAAATGAAAAATGTCATTACCAGGCTTCCGGCTAACAGCCGAGAATAAGTATCCTGAGCTTGAGCAGCAATAATGAGACCGCGGATGATAACTAATAAATAGGCGACGAGTAGCAGGACAATACCTAGCAGGCCAAATTCTTCTGCATAGGCGGCAAAAATAAAATCAGTGGATCGTTCAGGCAGGAAATTAAGCTGTGACTGGGTGCCGTTGAGCCAGCCTTTACCGTAAAGCCCGCCTGAGCCGATGGCAATTTTGGACTGGATGATGTGGTAGCCTGAGCCCAGTGGGTCTTGCTCCGGGTTTAAAAAGGTTAGTACGCGCTGTCGCTGGTATTCATGCATGGAGTGCCATAATACGGGCGCAGAGGCAGCGGCCAGCGCACCAAATCCAGCCATAAGTTGCCACTGAATACCGGCGAATAACAGTACAAATACACCGGCGCTGGCTACCAGAATAGCGGTACCCAGATCAGGCTGTTTGATTATGAGTAAAGTCGGAACGAGGATCATCAAGCCAGCGACAAACAAACGCCGCATTTTGGGTGGCAACGCCTGTTCATTGAGATACCAGGCCACCATCATGGGCACAGCCAGTTTCATTATTTCGGAAGGCTGGAATCGGGCGATACCAATATCCAGCCAGCGTTGCGCACCCTTGCCGGTTTCACCAAACACCAAAACAGAGATCAGCAGCAGGATGCCAATAATGAAAATAGCCGGTGTCCAGCGTAATAATGTTGCTATATGGATCTGGGCGAGAGCCAGTAAAATAATGAAACCGATTAGCAGGCGTACTGCCTGTCGTTCAATGATATCGATGTTTTGTCCGCTGGCGCTGTAAAGCACAAACAGGCTGGTACCGGCCAGGGCCAGCAAACAAACCAGCAAGGGAATGTCGAGATGTAGGCTTTGCGCCAGTGTGCGTCGCCGACCACTCAGACCGTCTACGCGGCCATCCACGCGCGAATTTAGCAGGCTCACGAACCGCCTCCCTGTGCCGTGGCAGATTGTTCTTCCGCTAGACTTTCAATGTAGTGATCCATAATTTTTCGTGCGATTGGGGCCGCGACTGCGCCACCGCTGCCGCCATTTTCCACCACGACAGCAATCGCAATACGCGGGTTTTCCACTGGTGCGAAACCGATAAACAGGGCGTGATCCCGCAGATGTTTTTCGATGTCTTCGGCCACGTATTCTTCGTCCTGTTTAATGCCAAACACCTGAGCGGTGCCAGTTTTGCCGGCAATTTTAAACTTGGCACCTTGACTGATACGACGGGCGGTACCGTGAGGGCTATGCACGACCTTGGTCATGGCGCGAATAATATATTCCCAGTTGATTATGTTAACAATCGGCACCGCGATGTTGGGCGCCGCTGGCAGCCATACACGCTCATTGCTGTCTGGATCTTCAGTAGCAGCAACCAGGCGAGGTCTGAGCTGCTGGCCATAAAGCGACAGGGCTGCAGTAGCCGAGGCAAGTTGCAAAGGAGTGGTTAGAGTAAACCCCTGGCCGATGCCAGTAATAAGAGTTTCACCCGGGTACCATGGCTGATGACGAGCTTTGCGTTTCCACTCCCGCGAGGGCATCAGGCCAGTGAGTTCGCCTGAGGTATCGATGCCGGTGAGATCATTAAAGCCAAAGGGTTCCATAAACTGGGATATACGATCTATGCCCAGGGTTAGGGCCAGGTCGTAGAAATAGACATCGCAGGATTCCACCAGGGCTTTGGTGAGGTCTACGGTTTTATGTCCCTGTTTTTTCCAGTCACGATATTTTCGATCATCGCCATCAAGCATGTACCAGCCCGGGCAATAAGTCGTCATTCCAGGCTGAATAAGCCCATATTCAAGCCCGGCCAGCCCAAAAAAAGGTTTCAGCGTGGAGCCAGGTGGGTAACGACCACGTAGGGCACGATTAAAAAGGGGCTGGTTGCGGGAATTTTGAAGTCCTTTGTATGTTTTGCTGTTAATGCCACCCACAAACAGGTTGGGGTCAAAGGTAGGCATGCTGACCAGAGCCAGAACATCGCCATTGATGGGGTCGATGGCGACTAGCGCACCATTGTCTTTGCCGAATGCGTTTTCGGCAATACGCTGCAGTTCGATATCCAGGCTCAGGTGAAGATTGAGGCCAGGTATTGGTGGTGTACTGTCCAGTGCTCGTAGTGTGCGGCCCTGAGCATTGGTTTCCACCTGTTCAATACCGACTTCGCCGTGCAACAAATCTTCGTAGAATTTTTCCAGTCCGGTTTTGCCAATATAGTTGGTGCCTTCGTAATTGGTTGGGTCGATTTGTTGAAGCTCACGCTCGTTAATGCGGCCAACATACCCCAGTGCATGAACGCCCAGGCTACCCTGCGGATAGTGCCGATAGAGGCGGGCGACAGCTTCAACACCGGTAAAACGATGCCGGTTAACCGCGAAGCGCGCGACTTCTTCGTCGCTAAGACGGGAGCGAAGTGAAACAGGTTTGTGACGTCGAGAGGCTTTTTTCAGGCGAACTTTGAAGGCCTGAATATCATCTTCGTTGATGGCAATAAGCTCAGCGAGTTGTTTGATGGTGTCATCCATGTCTTCGATTTGCTCTGGAACGATATCCAGGCTGAAGCTGGGCAGGTTTTGGGCCAGCAGGACGCCGTTGCGGTCATAGATAAGACCTCGAGTTGGGGTGATAGGGCGAATATGAATCCGGTTGCGATCTGAGAGCACTTTATATGTGTCGTGCTCCAGTACTTGCAGGTTTACCAGGCGTCCCAGTAGCACGAGCATGAGTGCGATGGTGAGGATTAGCGCAAAAACTGCCCGGGTGGTGAATAGCCGCGTTTCACGGAAATGGTCCTTGAGGGTGTTGTTTGAGTTGTATAAAGCCACGAGTAGAAGTTGGAACTCAGCGAACGCGGTAAGTTCGTCGCAACCAGCGCATGCCTGTGAATATTACCGGCCACAGGAGCATGCTGGTTAGCGCGGGCAGCCAGTAAGACCAGGTTTCAGCCGATTGGCTAAACGTACCCTTGATCCACAATGCCAGCATTAAATGCAGCAGGATAAGCAATAATACACTGGCAGATTGCTGCCAGATGGGAAAAATACGAATACGTCGATGTAGTCGAATGGCCAGGTAAGCCACAATGGCCAGGATCAGGGCGTTTTGCCCCAGCAGCGCGCCGCCGGCAACATCCAGCATCAGCCCGGCCAGCCAGCCAGCGCCTACCCCGACCCGGTCAGGTAAAGCAATACACCAGTAAATCAATACCAGCGTGACCCAGTCCGGGCGCAAATTCTGCGCCCAGTCAGGCAGGATGATCATGTGAGCAACGAGAGCGAAAACGAAGCTCATGACAATAACGCCGCCGCCATGATGTTGGGATACGTTCATGGCTTTTCTGCCTGGCTTGCTGGGGTTGTCGGCGCTAATGCTGGTACAGAAGATTTTGCTGATATTTCGTCATGACGTGTCGGCCACACCAGCAGCACTTCTCGTGCCTTTTCCAGTTGCGCCGAGGGCATGGCAGTAATTACGGCGTAGGGCAGAGTGGGGTCTTTAATAACCTGCGTCACTGTGGCAACGGGATAACCTGTTGGGAAGCGTCCACCCAGGCCTGAGGTGGTGAGTAAATCACCTTCCATGATGTCCGCACTAATCGGCAAATAGGGGATATCCAGCTTATCAGCTGCACCAGTGCCCACGGCAATGGCACGTAAGCCGTTACGGTTTACCTGTACCGGGATGGCGTGATTGGCATCGGTAATTAGCATCGCAGAACTGGCGAACGGGCCGACATGGATGATTTGTCCCATGGCACCTTCGGCATCGACCAGCGGTTGTCCCAGATAGACTTCATCATTGCTACCCTTATTGATCAGGATCTGTCGAGTGAACGGTTCCAGACTAACGGATAACAGTTCGCCGATGAGTATGCGCTCGCTGACCTTTTTGGAGGCCTGCAATAGTTCTCTCAGACGAAGGTTTTCGGCCTTGAGCGACTGGAATTTTTGCAGTTGAGCTTTATACAGGGTGTTCTGGATTTTGTATTTGCTATTTTCTTCCAGCAGGGTTTCACGGGATGAGAGGTTTTCACCAATCCAGCTGGAGGCAGATACTGGCAGATCAACCAGATACTGAAGTGGGTACACAATTACGGAGAGACCGGATCGCACACTCTCGAGATGTTGCTGACGATGATCCAGAGCCATCATGACGATAGAGAGGATGGTCAACACCACCAGTCGGGTGGTGATGGATGGCCCCTGTATGAATAGCGGTTTTATTTTGCTTCTCCCGGAGGGGGCTACGCGAGATTACTCGGTGGTAAAAACGTCAGTACCTGTTTCGTCGATCATCTCCAGCGCCTGGCCACCACCGCGCGCGACACAGGTGAGTGGATCATCAGCGATAATAACCGGCAGGCCGGTTTCTTCCATTAGCAATCGATCCAGGTCTCTTAGCAGGGCACCGCCGCCGGTCAGTACCAGGCCGCGTTCTGCCACGTCGGCACCAAGCTCCGGTGGTGTTTGTTCCAAAGCCGTTTTGACCGCACTGATGATGCCAGACAAAGGCTCCTGTAGGGCCTCAAGAATTTCGTTACTGTTGAGAGTAAAGCTGCGGGGAATGCCTTCCGCCAGATTGCGGCCCCGCACCTCAGTTTCGCGGACTTCATCGCCGGGATAGGCCGAACCGATTTCTTCCTTTATACGTTCAGCGGTGGATTCGCCAATCAGGGTGCCGTAGTTGCGGCGCACGTAATTGATAATGGCTTCGTCAAATCGGTCACCACCAATGCGCACCGAGGCAGAATAGACAATACCGGTGAGCGAGATGACGGCGACTTCGGTAGTACCACCGCCAATATCCAGCACCATGGAGCCGCTGGCTTCGTTAACGGGTAATCCAGCGCCGATGGCGGCTGCCATGGGTTCCTCGATCAGATACACCTCGCGGGCCCCGGCGCCTGCTGCCGATTCACGAATGGCGCGGCGCTCCACCTGGGTGGAACCGCAGGGTACGCAGACCAAAACCCGTGGACTGGGGTGGAAAAATTTGAATTTGTCGGTATGCACCTTGTGAATAAAGTGCTGCAACATTTTTTCGGTGATAGTGAAATCGGCGATAACGCCATCCTTCAGGGGCCGGATGGCCTGAATATTGCCCGGTGTGCGACCCAGCATACGTTTGGCCTCAAGACCAACGGCGGCGATACTTTTTGGGTTGCCGGTGCCGCGTTCCATGCGGATGGCGACCACTGACGGTTCGTTGAGGACAATGCCCTGTCCCTTGACGTAAATCAGGGTGTTGGCGGTGCCCAGGTCGATGGACAAATCGTTGGAAAACAGGCCGCGTATTCGTGCAAACATAATTTTATGGTGTGCTCTTGGTAATGGTTAATTGCCGTGACTGGATAAATTGCCGCTAATGTAACAATGACGGGGGCTTTCGGCAAGGTGCGAGGGATTTTCTGGCATCATATTAACGATATGTTCCCCATTATGTGATAAATTCTGCACTCTTTTTTTACGGCCGATAGAAATGCCTTTAGTCTGATATTAGCGAGAGATTCTGCATGTCCCTGGAAAAACAAGATATT
>JAUWLO010000226.1 GCA_030613605.1 Gammaproteobacteria bacterium
AAAGATCATCTCGATCAATACAAATATGCCAATCGATTTCCTGAGTTTTCAGCAGAACATTACCGAGGACAGGGAGAAAAACTTTTATGTGATCTTGAAAGTTTACTTGAAAAATCCATGCACCTACTTGCCGATAACATCACTTTGGCTGCCATCGCCATTTTCCCCTTCATACGCCAGTTCGCTTTTGTCGATAAAGACTGGTTTGACCAAAGTCAGTATACGAATTTGAAAACATGGTTGAATAACATGCTGGAAATGGAATTATTCAAAGAAGTAATGAAAAAATACCCCCAGTGGACTACGGGAAGTGAGGGCGTGAAATTCTAAAAATATTTCACGTTAATTTTGCTTTAGTCTTCCGAAAAATAAATATCACCGAAGTATGATATCGCCGACTGCCCGGTATTATCCCCGTCCACCATGACGGCAATCACATCAATCTTTTCAATGTCTTCACCAAACAATGTCTTAAAATCTTCGCGCACGTTGCGTTTCTCGTTTACCCACTGACTTACCATATTGTCGCCCGATTGAACCGCGATCATTTTTGCATTATCGGTATAAGCGTTGGACCAACTACTGTCTTTAGGTTCATGGCTTGCCCACACATAGTTTAATGCCCTGGTGTTCCAGAAAAATATTCCGCCAGAAACCACCACATATACTCGCGCCGCGTAATCATCGCCTTCCTTGCCACGTTCATTATTATTTTTGAATGTATTCTCTATTTTCCAGGACCAGTTTATCCATGGTGTTTTGGTTAAATCTACCGAAACCTCCTTGAATAATCCGGAAGCTTTACCTTCTGTGCTCGCGCGAAGCACTTTTCCTATACTGGTTTCAATAAAATCGTACTGGCTATTTCCTTCAAAGGATTTTTCTTCCCAGCCGGATAAGTCCCCCTCACTATAATTACTTATACCTTTATTTTCATTTGCGTTAACTGAAATACCCCCCAGCAATACAAACAAAAAAATCGCCTTAAAAAATAAGCGTCTTGTCATGAAGGATAATCGGCCGGATATGGCAATTGCGCCACACCACTATCAACGGCAGCCTTAGCTACTGCTGGCGGCACATATTCCTTTAATCGCGCATCAAATGGAGTAGGAATTATATAATCAGGACCGAACTCCATTTTATCTAATTCGTATGTTTTTAAAATTTCATCGGGCACCGGCTCATGCGCTAATTTAGCCAGCGCCTTCACCGCTGCAATTTTCATTTCTTCATTAATAACAGAAGCCCGCACATCCAGTGCACCTCGAAAAATAAAGGGAAACCCAAGAACATTGTTTACCTGGTTTGGATAATCACTACGACCCGTTGCCATAATGAGGTCATCACGGACCTTATTGGCTATTTCAGGGCTGATTTCAGGATCCGGGTTTGATAATGCAAACACCACCGGCTTGTCCGCCATGCTACGCAACATCTCTTCATCAACAAGATTGGGGCCAGAAACGCCAACAAATACATCCGCATTTATCATGGCATCTTCCAGGGTGCGCTTTTCAGTCTCGGTGGCAAATTCCTGCTTGTAAATATTAAGATCGTCGCGACCACTATGGATAACGCCTTTGCGATCAATCAGGTATATATTTTCTTTTTTCGCGCCCATAGAAACCAGCAACCGCATAGAGGCAATACCTGCTGAACCAGCCCCCAGACAAACAATAGAGACACTGGCAATATCCTTACCTTGCACTTCCAGGGCATTCAGCAAACCTGCGGCAATAATGCTCGGGGTGCCATGCTGGTCATCGTGAAAGACAGGGATGTCGAGTTTTTCGATTAACGCCTTCTCAATTTCAAAACAATGGGGCGCAGCGATGTCCTCAAGATTAATACCGCCAAAGGTTGGTGCTATATTGGCAACGGTATTGATAAATTCCTGAGGGGAATTTGCATTTACTTCAATATCAAACACATCGATATCCGCAAACTTTTTAAACAGCACACCCTTGCCTTCCATCACAGGTTTGCCTGCCAGAGCACCCACATTGCCCAACCCTAAGACGGCAGAACCATCTGTGATAACAGCCACTAAATTACCTTTAGCCGTATATTGATAAGCCGCTTCTTTGTCCTCATTAATCGCACGCACGGGTTCTGCAACGCCGGGAGTATAGGCTAACGACAGGTCATCCTGAGTATCGCAGGGTTTGGTGATTTCAATTGCCACTTTACCGGGCCGACTCTTACCCTTCACACCCATATGGTAATCAAGGGCTCGTTGTTTTCTATCTTTACTCATAATTCTTGTCCATAGCCTTTATTTGCAGTCTTTACTTAATTTACAGTATTTTCTTAAAGTCTTAATTCAAGCCCTGTCTCTTTTTCGTTTACCTTCACAGTCATCACTGGAACTGCCTATAATGATCCCCCAGCAAGCAAATGTTACGGTCATTATTATCATTCAGACGACTTAATCTTCAAAGCTAGCGGGTGACGAAGCTGCATCACTAACTGTTTTTTGTAAGGATACACCCAGCCACGCACGACCACCTGTTTATCCTCAAGCTGCCGGGGATCCCAGGTCTTGAAATAATCCAAATCTTTGCGGCTTATTCTCACGGCAACACCTTCTCTATACCCTTCACCGGCACGCCGTGGAAAATTTAACCAGATAGAGCGCTTACTCTCTCCAACCCGCACCACCTTGCCGCTGATAATACGAAAGCCGCGAGATTGTCTCGATATGTCAGCCACAGGAATCGGACGATAAAAACTCTTCCAGACCCCTTTTCCTGTTGTGCGAGCGACTTGTTCCGCAGCACGGTAACATTCACGATTCCAGAGATTCGGTGGCACCACAATTTGCGCCGCCATTCCCGCCGATAACATCTCAGCTTCCACACTTCTGCCGTTAGCCAGATACACGTGGGCCAATGTTCGCCCGTAACGATCCTTACGCTCTATGCCAAAACGCAGACCTACTGTGTATGATGTTTTCTCTAACATGGACTCCAGCATTTGGCCTGCCTGTTTGGCCATCGGCTCAGCAGATTTTCCTTTTCGAGCCAGCTCCGGGGTGTTAATACCAATAAAACGCACTGACCTGCCATCTTTCAATTTCAATGTATCCCCATCCACCACTTTGGATACTTCCACTGTTTCATCTATCCGGTCAGCCTGACATTCCATCGCCCAGACGGGAGGCACCAACAGTGCCGACAGCAAAAATAATGCGCCAACAAAAAAGGCGTCCCAATGGGACGCCCTGTATTTTTTGCTCTGCCTGCGTAAGCGACTAATAGAAAAGTCGTCTTTGAACAAGAGATCGTTTCTTTACTGCCTACTTCACACCATACTTTTGGCGGAACTTGTCAACGCGACCACCGGTATCAACTATTTTCTGTTTGCCCGTGTAAAAAGGATGACAAGCAGAACAAACGTCCAGGCTCAGGTCATTATCCAAAGTGGAACGGGTCTTAAAGGAGTTCCCGCAGCTACACTTCACAGTAATTTCGTTATAGGCGGGATGGATTTCCGGCTTCATGTCTCTCAACCTC
>JAUWLO010000249.1 GCA_030613605.1 Gammaproteobacteria bacterium
ATACCGGTCAGGATGTCGTGCTTTTCCCAGCCTTTATAACTAAAATCTACACCGGCCCGATATTTTCGCTCCTCATAATTAGGACTACCAAGCATGCCATTTGGAAATGCACCTGCCCCAAAATTTATGTTCGCCGGATAAAGTTCATGTAAACCAGAATCCAGTTTGTAATCATGCCAGCCCAGATAGGCATTCATTTCGAGATCAGGAGACAGCAACCACTTTGATTCTGCACTGACGGTATAGAAACTGACCTCACGCATAATTTTTGGGCCATAGGAAGGCAACGCATGAGCCAGACCAAAATAATCACCCACATCAACCTTAACGAACTGAACTGATAATTTTGTATCACGGTATTTCGATTGAAAGATCACCGAAGTGTCCAGCTCCTTTTCATTACTTTCGCCCGGAGCATCGGACAAACCTGCAAAAGGAGAATTTCGCAGCACATCACGACCTGTTTTGACGCTGTCGCCATCAATCCATGTTCTGGAGAAACTCAGACTCATTGAAAGGTCACGCTCGTCGGCCTCGCGAACCAAAATTCCACCAACCGTTGTCACTCCATGACTGCCATATCGAGAAAATACACGGTTACTATCACTACGTGTCACAACATTGATAACACCATTAAAGGCAAATTCACCATAAATTGCAGAGCCAGGTCCACGGATAACTTCTATGCGATCAATTTGTTCTGTTGGAATACGCAATGCGGTCGTCGCCACACTCAAGGTTGCATTAAAGGGGACTCCATTCAGTAATACCTTTATCTTGCCGGACGCAAAGGCCGTGCCTATGCCACGAACAAACACCTGAGCCTGGCCATCACTGGATAACGACAACTCCACGCCCGGAATTAACGCCATAGCCTCGAGAGCAGAGGCGATACCACGAGCCAATAAATCATCTCCATAAAGAACAGACACCATGCCCGGCACAAAATCGATGTTCATTTTAGTTTTAGTGGCGATTTCAGTTTCCTGATCTAAAGCTTGCAGCAGATCCTGAAGCGCCGCATCCGAAGCTACATCATTTTCTGCGGCCACCAGATTCACTGATGCGCTCAAAAATAGTAAGCCGACAATTATCCCCCACCGGTTCCTCCATAACCTGTGGAAGATCGAATGTCCTAATGTGGTATCCATCACGGTATCCATATTTCTGTACCCGTTATTCATTTCAATGTACCCAAAAACTGCGCCACAAAAAATTCAGGACGCAACACCGACCCCGGAGTATTTGCTCAGGGTCAGCTACTAAGTAAAGATAAAGCTACTCATTGATTTTTCGGCAAAAAACGCGAAAACTTGAGGTCTAAAAAGGCAAGGTACGGGAAAGAAAAGGCCCCAGGCTTCACAAGGGAAGGGACTGAATATGTTTACGACTACCGCTATTTCATATGTTCCATAAACGATTAAAGGGAGCCGAAGCTCCCTTTAATCGTTGCTATTTCAACTACTTCAGGATTGACCAATAGCCGCCTGAGCTGCGGCAACAGCCACCCCACTCTTAATGGGAGCCCCCATATCTGTCAGCACCGTGTCCAGCGCGCCCAGACAGAACATCACATTTTTGACATTACTGGCATGTCCCATCAGGCCGATACGCCAAACCTTGCCGGCTAAAGCCCCCAGGCCAGCACCAATCTCCAGGTTGAATTCATTCAGTAGACGTCCACGCACAGCGGCCTCATCCACTCCATCAGGGATGGTCACCGCATTCAGCTGAGGCAGCCGAGCCTCCTCAGGCACAATAAAGGACAGCCCCATCGCTTCGATACCCGCACGTAATATCAGGTGATTTTTCTGATGACGGGCCCAGGCATTTTCCAGCCCTTCTTCCTGTAAAAGCACCAGCGCCTCATGCAGGCCATACAGGGCATTAACAGGAGCTGTGTGGTGGTAGGTACGCTTGGCACCCTCACCCCAATATCCCATCACCAGATTCAGATCCAGAAACCAGCTCTGAACGGCCGTTTTCCGTGATTTAACCCGCTCGACCGCAGCCTCACTAAAACTCACCGGCGACAGGCCTGGCGTACAGGACAGGCATTTCTGACTACCGGAATAGATGGCATCCACACCCCATTCATCCACCTTGATGGGCGTGCCGCCCAGAGAGGTCACTGCATCCACAATCACCAGACAATCATGTTCATGGGCCAGCTTGGTTAACGCGGCCACATCCGACTGAGCGCCGGTGGAAGTCTCGGCATGCACAAAAGCAACGGTACTGGCCTGCGGATTGGCCTTGAGGGCTTCAGCGAGTTTGTTTGGATCCACGGGTTTTCCCCATTCATCCTCCACCATCACTGGCGTGGCACCACAGCGTTCAACGTTTTCCTTCATGCGCGCACCAAACACACCATTTTGGCAAACAATGACGGTATCGCCCGGCTCCACCATATTCACAAAACAGGTTTCCATACCCGCGGAACCCGGTGCAGATACTGGAATGGTCAATTCGTTTTTGGTCTGAAAGGCGTACTGCAGCATGCTTTTCATTTCATCCATCATGGACACAAACTGGGGGTCCAGATGACCGATAGTGGGCCGCGCCAGCGCGCTCAGAATGCGTGGATGTACATCCGAAGGGCCAGGGCCCATAAGGGTTCTAATAGGAGGAACAAAGGATGAAACATTAGGTGTGTCGGTGGACATAATTGTTAGTCTCTTAAGTCAAAAAAAAGCATTCATAAAAAATAAAGCATAAAAAACGGCCTGTCATTATATAGAAAAAACCTGACGGGCCGTGGCTTGTAATTACCGTATAGTTGAGTAATTTTATAGGTTATTAACCCGGATGACAATCTGCCAGTAATTCAACCCAGTGCTGCACCGGCACAGAAGCCCCTTTTTTCAGGTGCTGTATACAGCCAATATTGGCGCTGGCTATCACGTCCGGCTGGCGCGCCTGTAAAGCCGCCAGCTTATTCGCTCGCAAAGGCTCAGCCAGACCCGGATTTAATATGGAATAGGTTCCTGCAGAACCACAACAGAGATGGCTATCTGCTACCGGCACCGTCTCGAACCCGCAGCGTTTGAGAATACCTTCCACCACACCGTCGAGTTTTAAACCATCCTGCAACGTACAGGGAGCATGAAAGGCAACCCTTACCGACTCATCTTTGTTTGCCAGTGCCTTTGGCAAAAC
>JAUWLO010000034.1 GCA_030613605.1 Gammaproteobacteria bacterium
GTTTTGCATCTGCTGCAGCTGCATACGGAAGTCTTCGCGATCAAACCCCTTACCCATGGACTCTTTCTTGGCCAGCTTTGCCGCTTCTTTGTGATCAACCTTCTGTTGCGCCTCCTCAATGAAGCTGAGCATATCGCCCATGCCCAAAATGCGTGAAGCAAGGCGGTCCGGGTGGAAGGCTTCCAGCGCGGTGGTCTTTTCACCCACGCCAATAAACTTGATGGGCTTACCCGTGATCTGACGAATCGATAACGCCGCACCACCGCGGGCATCACCATCGGTTTTGGTAAGAATGACACCGGTGAGTGGCAACGCTTCATTAAAAGCCTTAGCGGTATTGGCGGCATCCTGGCCGGTCATGCTATCCACCACGAACAGGGTTTCAACCGGATCGATTGCCGCGTGCAGCCGTTTGATTTCATCCATCATTTCTTCATCGATGGCCAAACGACCGGCGGTATCTATAATCACCACATCCACTGCCTGTTTGCGGCCATGATCTAACGCTGCTTTGGCAATATCCACGGGTTTTTGCGAAGGGTCACTGGGGAAAAACTCGGCGCCCACTTCTCCAGCCAATGTTTTCAGCTGGTCAATAGCAGCCGGACGATACACATCGGCACTGGCAACCAGGACAGATTTTTTCTCACGCTCCTTAAGCCAGCGGGAAAGTTTGGCAACACTGGTGGTTTTACCTGAGCCCTGCAAACCCGCCATAAGAATAACCGCCGGAGGTCGCACACTGAGGTTCAGCTTTTCGTTAGCCTCACCCATGACCTTGACCAGTTCATCGTTGACGATTTTGATCAACGCCTGCCCCGGCGTCAGGCTTTGCATAACACCTTCGCCCAGGGCACGCTCTTTTACGCGGTCAATAAACTCACGCACCACCGGCAAAGCCCCATCGGCTTCCAGCAACGCCATGCGGACTTCCCGCAGCGCGTCTTTAATATTGGATTCGGTGAGGCGCCCCTGCCCGCGTAGCGTTTTTAGGGTACTGCCAAGACGTTCGGAAAGACTGTCAAACATGGATAACCTTCAGATGAAACGTAACGAAGGCCAATGATACTGACCAGAGGGGCTGCTGACTACTATTACAAGAATGCGAAAAAAAAAGGGGGGTTTAGAGCGTGAAGACCTGACCACTACTGGCCGGTTTAATCTCGCGATCGGCGATGGCTTTGTAACATTCGTTCATTATGATGGATTCGTGACCCGGTTTATTGTGGGTAATGTATATATCCGGCTGATGTTTAAGCTTTTTCAAATCGTCTGCTAACAGATCCGGAGTGTAATGCCCGGCTCGCTTGCTGAGATCCACATCTGCATTGGCAAATGCCGCCTCCACCAATAATAAATCCAGGCGATCATGCCCATTAAGCACATCCCAGAAATTGTCATTCGTGGTCGTATCGCCACTAAAGGCAAACACCCCGGTGGGACACTCCACACGGTATCCCACACCGGGCACAATATGGTTCACCCTGATCATCTCCAGCGTGCGATCACCCATAGTGGCGATATCCCCCGCTGACAGTGTTTTATACTTCATCACCGGATCCTCTTCAGTAGGTAATTTGGCAAAATCAGGCCAAATCGTCCAATTGAAAACGTGCTTTTGTAAGGCCTCCAGCGTTTCCGGTTGGCCGTGCACTATCAGAGGCTCACGAATACTGGGGAAAATACTGTCGACCAGAAGCGGAAGAAAAGAGAAATGATCCAGATGGGAATGGGTCAGAAAAACGTGACGGATATGGTGCATTTCCTCCAGAGACAACTCACCCACGCCGCTGCCAGCATCGATAAGAATATCGTCATCTATCAGGAGCGAAGTGGTTCTCAGCTCACCGCCGACGCCACCACTGCACCCCAACACACGTAACTTCATAAGCCACCTATCCGGGGTTGAGACCGGAATTGAATAAATTGTACTGAATTTACATGAGGATACGCCCATACACCAGCTTGCATCACATAGGCCGAAACCGCATTATTCATCTTTGATCATCCTGTCTTAAGACATGGTGAAACAGTCTGCTGGATCGGACTCACTAATTTCCCTGATTTAAAAGAATGAAAGCACCAGTGGTATCATTAACGGCAAACAATTATTAAACATTTACTATGGCCCTTAACAAAGTGTGTTCGCCATCACAAAACAGTGAAATATATTGACAAACCACATGCTGAACAGACTAAATACCCCAACCCGACTGTATAAAGCCTGATTTTCAGCCCAATATACAGACTGGAAAGCCATCATCTTCTGCTAAAAAGATTAAAAAAAGAATGACTTACATATTTACCGGTTTTTTTGCCGCTGCAATCTATTCCCTGACGGGCTATCTGTTAGGGCGCCGCCTGTTTCATGACCGCACCAAACCCTTCAATGAAGCTGGCCTGACCAAAACCCGCATCATTATCATTGGCCTGCTTGCCGTAGTACTCCACGCTATTACCCTGTACAACAATCTGATTATTCCCGAAGGTCTGAATTTGGGCTTTTTCAATGCCATGTCACTCATCGCATGGCTTATGGCTCTGCTATTGCTATTGGCAGCATTTACCAATCCGCTGGAAAGTCTGGGTGTATTTTTACTGCCCATGACCGGCATCGCCGTCTGCCTGGAGATGCTATTCCCTGGTCAACACACCCTGATGGTCTCTCAGGCACTGGAACTGAAACTTCATATTCTGATGTCTATCCTCGCCTATAGCCTGTTTGGACTGGCGGCAATTCATGCGCTGCTGCTGGCTGTACAAGATAATCACCTGCGCAACAAACGCCCCGGAGGCTTTATTCGTGCCTTACCCCCGCTACAAACCATGGAAAACCTGCTTTTTCAGATGATTGGCCTGGGACTGGCCATGCTGACCCTGTCCCTGATCACCGGTAGCCTGTATCTGGACAATATGTTCGAGCAGCGACTTGCCCATAAAACCATACTGTCCATGACGGCCTGGGTGGTATTCGCCACATTACTGTGGGGTCGCTGGAAATTTGGCTGGCGGGGTAAAAAGGCCATCCGCTGGACCCTGAGTGGCTTTATTGTTCTTATGCTGGCTTACCTGGGCAGTAAGTGGGTCGCTGAAATCATCCTGGGACGCTAAACCCCGGACACTAGTTTTTATGCACCCGGCCGATATAATCCTTGACAGATCACTGACTTAGCCCTAAATATCACCCTAATACCTTGCACATAGCAAACTGCTCTTAACAACAACCGAGGCAACCCTCTTTTTGGACGACATTCCCATAGGCGCTTTATTCGGCGCCCTGATTTTTCTCATCGTACTCTCCGCATTTTTTTCCGGATCTGAAACCGGGCTAGTCAGCCTGAATCGATACCGGCTGCGTCATTTGGCGAAAACCAAACATCGCGGAGCAGTGCGTGCAAACGAACTTTTACAGAAACCGGACAGACTCATTGGTCTGATTCTGCTGGGTAATAACTTTGTTAACATCCTGGCTTCTTCGATTGCCACTGTTATCGGTTTACGTTTGTATGGTGACGCCGGCATCGCCATTGCTGCCGGTCTACTCACGCTAGTCATACTCATATTTTCAGAAGTCACACCAAAAACACTTGCTTTACTACAGCCCGAACGATTTGCCTTCCCAGCAACTTTCTTTCTTGCACCGTTATTAAAACTACTCTATCCACTGGTCTGGCTTATCAATCTTGTTGCTAACAGTATTATTCGTTTGTTTGGCGTCAATATTAATGACGCGAACAACCAGGAGTTATCCAGTGACGAGTTACGAATGGTTGTCAACGAAGCCGGCGCCATGATTCCACGCCGACATCAAAAGATGCTCACCAACATTCTTGATCTTGAAAAAGTCACTGTTGATGACATCATGGTTCCACGCAACGAACTTATCGGGGTGGATCTTGATGATGATATGGATGACATACTCAACCAGCTCACCCATAGCCAACACACACGCCTGCCTGTCTTTAAAGGTGACATCAATAACATCGTCGGCATACTTCATATAAAAAATGTGCTCGATTTATTTAAAAAACCAGACGTTGCAAAAAAACAGCTCGAGCAGTCCATTCGTGAGGCTTATTTTGTACCGGAAGGCACACCCCTGCACACTCAGCTACTTCACTTTCAGCATGAAAAACGCCGCATTGGTTTGGTCGTCGATGAATATGGTGATGTCATGGGACTGGTGACACTGGAAGATATACTGGAAGAAATCGTCGGTGAGTTCACCACCGACCCTGCTATGCACATACGGGAAATTCACCGGCAGGATGATGGAACATTTCTGGTGGATGGCAGCGCAAACATTCGCGAGCTAAATCGAATTATGCAATGGGAGCTTCCCACTGACGGCCCTAAAACATTCAGCGGTTTAATTACCGAGCATATGGAAAGTATACCCGAACCAGGAACCAGCCTGATGCTAGCGGGTTATCCTGTTGAGATCGTACAAACAAAAGATAACATCGTTAAAACTGCACAAATCAATCCCGCTATTCGGCGCCCACCCAAAGATGATGAGTCGACCTCGTTAGCTGATTAATTGTTTCGCTGATACGCACAGACGCAACTGCCTTCAAACCAGGCACATTCCACATTAAAACAAAAAATTCAGCCTAGTTTCTGCTGGAAGGCTCGCCTTCAGGACCAACAACACGCGTTGTTTGAACACCACGAGGTCCACTGGCCACTTCAAATTCTACCGGCTGTCCTTCCTTGAGTGTTTTAAATCCTGATCCATCAATCGTAGAGTAATGTACAAAAACATCCTCGCCGCCTTCTTCCGGTACGATAAAACCGTAACCTTTTGCATTATTAAACCACTTCACAGTTCCTGATTGCATGATCAAACCTCTATTCCTTTATTCCTTTATTCTGGTTTTGTAAAACAATTCCAGATGGTCGAAGTCATCGTTCATTTGCAGTAGACGTTTTTCGCGAACGGTCTTTTGCAAACTACGGCACAATGCATTTGAATATCAGGTTCAACGGTAATCCTCACCAATCAAACACTTAACGCATTGTCATTGCCAACTCTAGTCAAATGAACAATACATTGCAAACCCATGAAATCACTGAACAAATTTGAGGTAATTGCTGAGAATGATTCCAGTAATCCTTGAAATTAAAGGGAAACCTTCCAGGCATCAGTGCTTTCGATGCTACACCGCCATACTAAACTGACCTCACGCGGTCTTTCTGGGTATGCATTGCGATAGAAAATGACTCTAACGTGGTACTTTTTTACCTGAATTATCCATATAAAAAATATTCCTTTATTCCATTAAATCTCTAATAACCTTGTAACTATATATTTTTATTGATATTAATTCCTGATAGCAAAAAATAACCTAGTAATTTGATAAGTTTTACTTCTGGCCCTCATAAAAACTTTCAGGGGTCAATTTATAGCCACCCGGGATTCCCGAGACTACGCTTTGAGTAACCCGGTTTAACTTCTTTTGTGGCCTTACTGGAGAATCTAATTTCGTAAAAAACAACTTCAGTTAACAATAGTATTTGTGGGGACATTAATTTTGACGCTAAATTTTACTATTGGAAACTCGCTTTTGAAGCTACGCCGGAAACCCATTGGTAAGGAAAAAACCTGAACGGTTGCCTGTTTAAATCGTCAGGCCTTCCATCACAGCTTAAGTTGGAGGTGAATTATGGTTCAATTTCTGGATAAATCACTACAGAATCAGCGTTATGCTCTACAAAATATCGGCATCATCGACCGAATGGTTCGAATCGTCGTTGGCTCAGCAATGATAGGAGTCCTGTTTGTATACCCTGTTACTACAGTCAACATGTGGTATGTACTATTACCATTAGTCGGTGTGTTTCCACTGCTCACCGGTATTCTCGGCTGGTGCCCAACCTATGCATTATTCCGCACCAAATCTTGCGGTACGGACAAACGCAATAGTTGTGGTACTTTTCCAGATCAACTGGATCATTTAATCAATCCTCATTAACCGCCCAGAGGAAAATATTGACGTATCCGGTTATACGTCACCCACTGCCCCGCTCTGCGGGGCTTTTTTTTAGCCATGGATGGCTTTATGCCGTGGAGTACATGGGTGCCCGTAGCGACTAGCCTTCCCCGGCCCCGTTCCCTACGGGGCTCGGGATACCCCCCTTCCCTGGGGGTAATGTGACGAACAGGGATGTTCTAATGTCACGAGCAGACAAGGATGTCTGCTTGCGAGTGACCCGCGGGAGGCACGACTGCATGGATGCAGGAGGTAGAGCAATGCAGGAGCAATTGCCGAGGACGCCCGTAGCGACTCTCCCAGAATAGCACTCGGTCAATAAAACCGTGTGGAGCGACTGATCTTCCCCAGCCCCCTTCCCTACGGGACTTATGAGTGACCCTCGTGAACACAGTAACCGTAGGAATAAGCCTCAACCCTCTGAAGTATCCGAAGCCGTTTTAGACCGACGCACCAGCTTTATAACAACCAGGATAATCAGGAAGCTGTGCCAGAACAGATCAAAGATATCCACTGGCCGGCTCAGCGTACCTGCAAACAACATATTGAGCTTTTCCCACAGGTGAGGCTGGGGCTTAAATGGCGCCAGGCTCATGAAAATTGCCGCCAAAATGAGTGGTCCCAGGGGAATTTTATCCAATAGCTTCATAACTTTAGTTTTAACCTCATATTTCGAGACACGCCAATAATCATAAATTGTTAATTATCAATATGTTATGTGTTTTTTGATGGCAAGAGAATGCAATTTATTGCCATCTAGGTATAATCGCCGGTTCTTCGCTCAGGCCAGCACTGGATAAACAGGCCTAGAGTAACCGGACACGCCAGCTTTTGCTGGCATTTTTCACCTCAAATCCCGATGTGCTCCAGACTAGAATTTGGGCCCACACCGGAATTTCGGACACTATTTTGGGAACTTAAGTTTCAGAAACTTAAGTACACGGTTATGAGTATAGATACTGGCGACAAGGCACTACGTTCACGGGTAAAACTGTTGGGCACTCTGTTGGGCAACATTCTGCACGACCAGGAGGGCGGCGAAGTGCTCGCAGCCGTTGAATCACTTCGAAAGGGTTACATCAGCCTGCGTAAGGGAGATAACCCTGCCAGACGTCGTCGCCTGAATAAACTCATCCACGATCTGTCCCCTGAAAAGCTGGTGCACGTAGTTCGTGCCTTCAGTATCTATTTTAGCCTGGTCAACATTGCTGAAGAATCCTATCAACATGACCAGCGCCGTAAACAGCTCAGACATCTGAGTGACAACGCACCATTGTGGACGGGTTCTTTTGACACCACACTGCGGGAACTACGAGACCAGAACGTCTCATCTGAACAAATACAATCCTTGCTAGACCAACTGGCCTATATTCCTGTCATTACAGCTCATCCCACAGAATCCAAACGTCGCACTACCAGGAACACGTTGCGTCGCATTTTTGAAATTAACGAACAACTCAACGATAAACGTTTTAATAAATCTGAACGTAGACAGTTAATTGACGATCTGGAAAGTCAGATACAGATTCTCTGGAAAACAGACGAGGTCCGCAGCACTCGCCCCCGCGTTAAAGATGAAATTGGTTATGGTCTTGCATACTTCAATGATTGTTTGTTCGAAGCGGTTCCCAACACTTACCGTAATTTTGAGAATGCTATAGCTCGAGTTTGCGGCACAACAGAAGATGGTAAACCTAATGTCACCGTGCCTAGTTTTTTACGGTTTGGTTCCTGGATCGGTGGTGACAGGGACGGCAACCCTAATGTAAAACCGGAAACCACTGCGATGGCATTGCGAATTCAGTCGCAAACAGTGCTACTGGAATATCTAAACCGCTTACCTGAACTTATTAATCTGCTTACACACTCCGACAAAATGTGTGCCCCCAGCAAAGCTTTTCTTGAAAACCTGGAACAAAATTCTGGATATGTCGAACATGCCTTTAGTGACAAACCAGAACAATATGAGCATGAACCCTATCGACGTATGTTATCCGTTATGCGCTATCGTCTTGAACGCAACCTGGTCGCAGTCAAAGACAAACTACACGAACGTGTTGCCCGCGAAGACACTAATTTGCAGGACAAGTATTCCACTGAAAATGAATTTGTCACCGACCTGAAATTGATTCACGAATCACTGGCAGGCCATGGGGACGAACGCGTTGCCAATGGAAAACTAAAAGACCTTATTCGCCTGGTGGAGACATTTGGTTTTTACTGCCTGCGTCTTGACGTTCGACAGGAATCCACAAACCACACCGAAGCCGTTGCTGAGTTATTCAAACAAATCAATATCGATTATAAGGCACTGGACGAAACCAGTCGCCTGGAATTGCTGGATAAAACCATCAAAGATCCCGCAGGTATCGATTCACATAACACAAGTTTGAGCGAAGCCACACAGGAAACCCTGGAGCTGTTTCGTGTCATGGCGCATATGCGCGAAGAAATCAGCCACAAAGCATTTGGCAGTTATGTCATCTCCATGACCCACGAAGCCAGCCATGTCATGGAAGTCATGTTAATGGCACGCCTTGCCGGTTTGGCCACTTACGAAAACGGCAAAGCCAAAACTGCTATTCGCATCGCACCATTGTTCGAAACCATTGATGATCTCAGCCGTATCGAACCAGTGATGACTCGTTTGCTGGACAACGAAACCTATGCCGAATTGTTAACCACTGTGGGTAACCTGCAGGAAATCATGCTGGGTTATTCAGATTCCTGCAAAGATGGCGGCATACTCGCCGCAGCCTGGAATCTTTACGATGCACAAAAGCGCGTCACCAAACTCACAAACGAAAGAAACGTGCGCTGCCGTCTATTCCACGGTCGTGGTGGCACTATCGGTCGTGGTGGTGGCCCTACGCATGAAGCTATTCTGTCGCAGCCGGAAGGTACTGTGCATGGCCAAATCAAATTCACCGAACAGGGTGAAGTGCTGTCCTTTAAGTACAGTAATCAGGAGACTGCCGTCTATGAACTCACCATGGGACTCACTGGTTTAATCAAGGCCAGCGTCAATCTGATTCAGGACAGCAACTCGGAACGCAAAGACTTTTTAGGCATCATGGACCAAATCGCCGCGACAGGTGAAAAGTCCTATCGTCAGCTAACTGATCACACCGAGGGTTTCCTCGATTATTTCTATGAAGCCACGCCGGTCAGTGAAATTGCATTAATGAACATCGGCTCACGCCCATCGCATCGTAAAAAAGGTGATCGCGCCAAAACATCCGTGCGTGCTATTGGCTGGGTGTTTGGTTGGGCGCAATCACGCCACACGTTACCCGCATGGTTTGGTATTGGCACCGCGCTGGAAGAATACCGCCAAAACGATCCTATGCGACTGGCACAGCTGCAAAAAATGTATGAAGAGTGGCCGTTTTTTCGCTCCATGCTCAGCAATACACAAATGGCGCTGTACAAAGCTGAACCCAATATTGCCAGGGAATACGCCAAACTTTGCGTAAGCAAGGAAACCGGTGATCGTATTTTTACCCTGTTTCAGGAAGAGTTTACCCGTACGGTCACACAGGTACTGAATATCACGGGTGCAAATAAATTACTGGAAGAAAATCCAGCCCTTGAAATATCACTGACACGACGTAACCCGTATCTGGATCCACTTAACCATATTCAGTTAACACTGCTTAAACGTTACAGGGATGAAACACAAAGTGATGAAAACCGTAACATGTGGCTGAATCCGCTACTGCGATCGATAAATGCTATTGCAGCCGGTATGCGTAACACGGGCTAAATTTAAATCCTTATGGGTTAGTATCCTGCTACACCCTTCAAACACCGTCATTCCGGCGAAGGCCGGTGCCCATTTTTAAAGCGCTGGATTCCGGCCTTCGCCGGAATGACGAGCTTATATAAAACCACTCATCTATTTATATCTTCTTTTATTCGACAACAGAGTAGTCTGCTGGCAGATTTTTAGGCTTGTACCTGTTTGCCGGATTACTGATGCGATCAAACACACTTTTGTGAATCAAGGCACCTTCAGGGATTTTTCGTGCGCGACTGCCGCGAAATTTCCAGAAGCCGCTGTAAGATTCATGAATTTTATCATTGTGATCACCAGGCATTGACGCGACTAATGCGTCATCGACATCCAGCCCGGCAGATTTTGCTTTCTGCAACATCCATTGCATGGTGATATTGGAAAGACCGCGTTCGTCATACCAACCTCCCACATCCGAATGAACCCCCGCAAACCAGACTTGCTCTATAAAAGGACCAGCACTGTCGGACTCATTCCACATACAAATTGGGAAATCCTTACGCCGCTCATCTATGGAGATTGCCTGATAACCAAAAGAAACTTCAGAGTTCAAACAGGTATCATGAAATTTCTTACCCGCATTCATTAGTAAAGATTCCACCGTGTCCCACACGCCGATAAAGTGCACCGGGCAGGAACGTGAAAATGTATCCTTGAAACCACTGGCGATAGATTGATTGCCTTTGGTGTTGTAAATTTTAGAGGCATACTCCACCAAATTATCACTGCCCGGTTCAAGCAGACCACACTTGTGCAACATCCCGCCCAGAGATCGCGCAGTAAAAGCACCTCGACTAAAACCAAACAGGAAAAGTTTGTCACCTTCTCTGTAGTGGCTCATCAGATAGCGGTAGGCATCCAGAACATTTTTTTGTAAGCCATGACCAGTCGCCAGGTCGGCTTTAGCTTTCAAAAAACCGGACTCCTCTTCATATTCCCAACCGCCCGTACCAACGCCGGGATCATAAAACGTTGTTTGACTGTTGGTTCTTTTCGCCAGAGAAAACATATTAACGACATTGGTATTATTCTTACCGTATTCATTCCCCGTACCATCACAACAAATCACGATATTTGCCATGCCCCCTCCCTAAAGACTATTGTTTATTAGCGAATCCTTACGTTGCTCTGAAAAATTCTGAATGTTTCATCAGGTAAATGAGCAAGATCAAATTCACTAAAAAGAATACCTCGCCTCATATCTTTATGATCTGCACAGGCGCCATTATGAGTACCAGATACGCCGTCAGTGCGCTTCACTTCGACCAAATCACCACTCCTGCGGACCAACAGGTTGCTATCCACACTAGTAAATTCATACACCCGGCAGCCGTTGTACCGATTACCCACCGTGGTATCAACAGGCGTTACGATTAAATACGTCTTACCATTCTTTTCAACCAATGAAGGCGCCTGAAAATGATCGTCACCGGTAGCGGCCTGCGCATCTGTGGGCGTCAATAAACGTCCAAGATATTCCCACTTTGTAGCATCGGTCATATCACATGGACTGGCACATTTAAAATATTCCAGATATTCAGTAATATTACCGGTAGTCGGAATAGTAGAGGCATCGGCACAGAAAATGGCCAGATACACAGCGCTAGCCGCAGCATGCAAACCCGGCTCTGCAAAAACACACAGATTTAAATCTGTCAGTGTTGCCCCAGCCGCTACATTAGATAACCCCGTGTTTAACTGTATTACTGGGGTGGTACCAATAGGCGAGAATACAGGCGTAGCTGTATTATCGTTATCCACCGCCAACCCAGCACCACCAAATAACTTAACTGCTGTTGCTGCAATTAATCCCGCAGGTGTTGAAGCCGTTTTCATAGCGATCCAGCTATAGCTTGCAAAATAGGAGGTTGAGTTTGCATGCATATACTGAAACCAGATCAATTTCCATTCTTCACCAGGAGTGGCCATTGGGTCGTAAATTAATGAAGAGGTTTCACTCTGCCAAATACCTGTATCTCCTGCAGTTACATTACCCTCAGGAATTGTCATTGCTCCAAATGTAGTTTCCGCTTTATCTGCTAATAAACCTTCATCTTGCCAGGTAACGCCATTATCTCTGGAAGAGGCCAAACGAATCGACACTGCCCAATAAACTGATGGAGCATAAAAAATAGACGTTTCCACCGATGAATAACTCATCCACAAATCACCCGTAAAAGGATCACGCGTTACCGATGGATCAAAAATACCCAGATCACCTGCGCCGCTAAATGTTACTCGCACTGGAGTTGGCGTATTGTTAGATGAAGAGCCACCTGCACAGGCACCCAGCATAAGCAGAACAGCGCCAAACAAAATAGATAACCGCGTATATTTCACAAATTAACCCTCCATGAAGGCTCTGTTATTCATTTTCACTGGATACAACAACCTCAATACTATCATCTGCCGAAACTGTCACACTAAAATTAATCGGGCGGCAACAAACCTGGCAATCCTCGATATAGTTTTGATCAGGAACTGAGCAGTCAATTAATACACTGATACTTTCCCCGCAGTAAGGACATTGAATAGCCTTTTCTTTTAGCTCATTCACATTAGTCCATTAACATTAGTTTATTAACATTAGTTTATTAACATTTGATTACGACCAGCTACGTCCCACAAAACGTCTGTTGCACAACTTCATGTGGCTCAGGTGGCAACATGTAATTTTCTTTCCCTTCTTGCAGCACATAGGGAGACTGTAGCACCTCATGCAAGTTATGAAACACCGAAAAATCACCATGATCTTCTGCCGCCCGAATAGCCGCTTCTATCTGATGATTTCGAGGAATATAAACCGGATTAACCGCCTGCATCTTTGCCTGTCTGGTTTCATCAACAGACTCTTCCTGCTTCAAACGTTCACGCCATTTAATTGCCCAGGCATCAAACTGTTCGGGCTCCCTAAACAAAACCCTTATCCGGCTATCCTCTGTTAGCAGGTCGATGCCTAACTGCGACAGGTAATAAAAGGTTAACGTAAAATCTGCCCCGTTAGTTTCCATAATACTCAACAATTCTTCGATAAGCTCTTTATCACCGACCTGCTCAGATAACAAACCCGTTTTATCTCGCATTCCGGCCAACCAATACTGCTCATAAAGCGCGATATACTTATTCAGGGCATCCTTCGCAATTTCTACTGCTGCCTCGGTATCTATTGCCGACTCTTCTGCCAACAATGGTATAAACGATTCTGCCAGACGAGTTAAATTCCACAGTCCAATGGATGCCTGGTTACTGTATGCGTAACGCTTGCCTTCATCGATTGAACTCAATACTCGATCATGAACATAGTCATCCATAAATGCACAGGGGCCGTAATCAATCGTTTCCCCTGCAATGGACATGTTGTCGGTATTCATCACGCCATGAATAAAACCAAACCGCATCCACCGAGCAATCAGATTAGCCTGCCGATCTATGATCGACTCCAGCAAAGCAGCATAAGGATGCTTAGCTTCGCGGACATGCGAATATCTGCGCTCAATCATATAGTCAGCCAATTTTTTGATGGCATCTACATCTCTTCTGGAGGCGAAATACTCAAACGTACCCACACGCACAAAACTTGTCGCAATGCGCGTAATAATGCCGCCGGGGATCATCCGTTCTCTCGCGACTTGCTCACCAGTCGTTACCGCTGCTAATGCGCGTGTGGTCGGCACACCCAGTTTTGCCATCGCCTCGCTGACCAGATATTCACGCAACACTGGACCCAACGCTGAACGCCCATCGCCATTCCGAGAATAAAACGTACGACCGGAACCCTTTAACTGCATATCAAAAGACTGACCGTCGGGACTGTCGATTTCCCCTAATAAAATTGCACGGCCATCGCCCAATTGCGGACTAAAATATCCAAACTGATGGCCTGAGTACGCAACCGCCAAAGGTTCCGCACCGTCCGGAATAAGATTACCTGCAAAAATAGCCGTGCCATCTGGCGAATTTAGCGTTGTATCAGAAAGACCAAGCTCCACAGCCAAATCTTCATTGAAAGCAATCAACTCTGGATTCGCGACCGAAGATGGATGGGTGCTTACGTAAAATTCTTTGCCAAGATTGGCGTAGCGATTATTGAAGGGAATTTTTTTCAATTTTTTCTCTAACTAACTGCCGATTGGCACGTAGCAACAATGGACAAAGGAGCCAGTCCTCCTTATAACTCTAATATTAGCAACAATTGCT
>JAUWLO010000209.1 GCA_030613605.1 Gammaproteobacteria bacterium
CTACTGTTTCATCTACCCGGTCAGCCTGACATTCCATCGCCCAGACTGGAGACACCAACAGTACCGACAGCAAAAATAATGCGCCAACAAAAAAGGCGTCCCGATGGGACGCCCTATATTTTTTGCTCTGCCTGCGTAAGCGACTAATAGAAAAGTCGTCTTTGAACAAGAGATCGTTTCTTTACTGCCTACTTCACACCATACTTTTGGCGGAACTTGTCAACACGACCACCAGTATCAACGATTTTCTGTTTGCCGGTAGAAAAAGGATGGCAAGCAGAACACCCGTCCAGGCTCAGGTCATTATCCAAAGTGGAACGGGTCTTAAAGGAGTTCCCGCAGCTACACTTCACAGTAATTTCGTTATAGGCGGGATGGATTTCCGGCTTCATGTCTCTCAACCTCAAAAATATTCAATTCTTCGTCATATGGGCACGCGGTCTGATTCCACCTGCTGACAGGCAGTCCCTGAGGGCGTGCCCGGGAACCGCGTATTCTATTGAATTCTGCCCTTTTCGGCAAGCCTCACAAGCGCCCTATTACAGGCTCAATCCCTACATCTATAGCTCAAACGGGGTTTTCGATGTCCACAAACTCGAAATCGACCGCAAATTGCTCGGCCAAATACGCCCCAAGGGCCATCACACCGCCTTTTTCGGTGGCATGGTGGCCAGCGCCAAAATAGTGAATACCCAGCTCCCTGGCCTCGTGCACGGTTTGTTCAGATATCTCACCGCTGAGAAAGGCATCCACCCCCAGGGCCGCCGCCGATTCCAGAAAACCCTGAGCCGCACCGGTACACCAGGCGATGGTACTAATATCACCGCCACCATTTCTATCAGGGGAAATATGCATCGGCGTGCGACCGAGTTTCTCTGCCAAAACCTGCCCGAAGGCCTCGGCTGTACATGGTTTACCCATCGTGCCAAACAGGCCGATATCAGGCCCACCACCTCGGCCAAAACTGCCTGTCGTTTTAAGGCCCAGTAATTTAGCCAGTTGGGCGTTATTGCCCAGTTCCGGGTGGGCGTCCAGCGGCAGATGATAGGCCAGCAGGTTAATACCGGCATCCAGCAGGCTCTTCAAGCGCCGCTGCTTCAACCCCACCACGCGGGGGTCTTCTCCCTTCCAGAAATAACCGTGATGCACCAATAGTGCGTCAGCTCCTTTTGCCACGGCAGCATCAACCAGTGCCTGACTGGCCGTCACCCCGCCGATTATTTTGTTGATCTCCGCCCGCCCCTCAACCTGCAAACCATTGGGGCAATAATCATCAAAATCCTGCACATTAAGCAGTTCGGCAAGGCTGTTCACTAAATCATTACGCGAAATCATGTTGTGCGTTCCTAATCGATCATTGAGTTATCTGGAGTCTACACACTCCATGTTATATTGCAGCCATGAATAAGAGTCACCCCCTGATTTTTCTGTTCAAGGCCACTGTAGCCGGGTTGGCGATCGCCTTTGTGGTTTTATTACTCAGACCAGACCTGCTGGGTCAAAAACAGCCCATTGTGGAAATTCGCCAAAGCCAAATCACTGGCACTGGACTGGGCTCTGGGCCGGTGTCCTATGCAGCCGCGGTAGAAGCCGCAGCCCCTGCTGTGGCCAACATCTATACCACTAAAATTGTGACCGAACGCGCCAGCCCCTTTTTCAGCGATCCCTTTTTCCGTAATTTATTTGGTGACCGCTTCGCACCACGCCAACGACTGGAGAGTAGCCTGGGTTCCGGGGTCATCATTAGCAAAGAAGGTTACGTGCTTACCAATAATCACGTAGTGGAAGGAGCAGCCGGCATTGAAGTTGCTCTACGCGATGGTCGAAGTGCCGAAGCCAAACTCGTCGGTACCGACCCGGAATCTGATATCGCAGTATTAAAAATTGAACTGGAAGATATCCCCGTCATCACCTTCAGTGGTAAAAAAGCACTGCGCGTAGGCGATGTGGTGCTCGCCATCGGCAACCCTTTTGGCGTGGGACAAACGGTCACCATGGGTATCGTCAGCGCAACGGGGCGTGATCGTGTCGGCATCAATACATACGAAAACTTTATTCAAACGGACGCTGCCATTAACCCCGGAAATTCCGGCGGCGCTTTAATAGACGCCATGGGCAATCTCGTTGGCATCAACACCGCTATTTTTAGCAAGTCTGGTGGTTCTCAGGGCATCGGCTTCGCCATTCCGGTCAGTATCGCCAAAGACATCATGGGTCAGATTATCGAGACCGGTCATGTGTCTCGCGGCTGGCTAGGCATCGAAGGTCAGGACATAACGCCTAAACTGGCAGAATCGTTTAATTTGCAAAATATTACCGGTGTGATTGTTGCCGGCATTCAACGCAGTGGACCTGCTGCCAGGGCGGGAATGCGCGCTGGCGACATCATTACCGAAGTTAACAGTGAGGTTGCTACTAATCAAAGAACCGTGATGGATTTGATCGCACAAATAACACCGGGCGAAAAAATAAGTATAAAAGTTTTTCGCGCAGGAAAAATTATAGAACTGGAAGCTATCGTAGGGGAAAGGCCGCGAGCCAATTCACGCTCGGGAAAGCGTGGTTAGCTTAAGCTTCTCAATCAATGCGTCGCTTTATCACCCCAGATTTCTTTTAGTCGCTGGTCACGACCACAATTCCAACGATAGTAATTGTATCGAACCGGATTATTTTTAGCATAATTCTGATGGTAACTTTCTTTGCCCTTAATCGGATAAAACGTAGAGGCATTTAATACCGGGGTAACAACGTTTTTACCCGGGATTTGTTCAACCACCTTTTTACGAGACATCTCAGCCAGTTTCTTTTCTTTTTCATTTGCGACAAATATGGCGCTTAAGTAACTGAAACCCTTATCGCAAAACTGGCCTCTTGCATCGAAAGGGTCAACATTAACCCAGTAATGTTCCAGTAGACCTGCATAACTTACCTCTTCAGGGTTATAGGTAACCTCAATCGCCTCGTAGTGTCCTTTGTGATTACCCCTGTAAGTCGGATTTTTTAAACTACCGCCGGTAAAGCCTGACACCACATCGGTGACACCTTTAAGATTTTCAAAATCTGATTCCATACACCAGAAACAGCCTCCTGCAAACACGGCTTTATCTGCCGTTGCATTTGAGGCTATCCCCAAAAATCCTGGCATAATTAAAAACACCCATAGTTTCTTCATATTTAGTTACTCTTTAAATTTTTTAAAATATGTGAACTCGATTTTCTCCCTGAATAGTAATCGGCTATCACTGAAACCTGCGTCGGGTAATCAAAAGCTGCCCGTTTAAGCTGTGAATGCCCTGCTCTCATGCCTTCCTGGACCTTCTCTCTTAAAATGTTGTCATTGGACTGTGTTGCCAGCATATTTGATACACGAAGCAATACGCCCGAAGGTGAAGGTAGCGGACTTTCATCCATGATGGGCACACCATACCCGGTCGGCAGCAATGTTTGGTCAGATAGTCGCCATCCTGTTTTATCATGAAAACGTTTCCAGGCATCATCTACCCAGCGTTTTGCCAGCTTCACTTCGCTGTCAGCTGATTTGTCCTTCTTCAGCGTCGCCCAGGCCAGCAATCCCTGTGCTCCAAAGGCATAATCCTCAAGCCCCGCCTGCCCTAGCTCTCCAGATTTGCCTTTGGCTCGCCACAGGCGTTTACCATCCCATAAAATGTTCACGAAATAATCACGAATCTTTTTTGCTGCAGCTTTGTATTTTTCACCGCCTTCCAGTTTGGCACCTTCCACTAGCGCCACCAGAGCAAGGCCATTCCATGCCGCAAGATATTTATCATCAACAGGCAGATTTCGA
>JAUWLO010000045.1 GCA_030613605.1 Gammaproteobacteria bacterium
GCCAAAGGGTGTACCGACTGTTGCCGTTGAAGCAGCGGTTACAGATGGCTGGTACAAGTACGCAGATAAAGTCGTTGGCATTGATCACTTTGGTGAATCTGCCCCGGCTCCTGAGCTGTTCAAAGAATTTGGCGATATCGAAGTAGTGGGTATTAATGATCTGTTAGAAGCAGATTACCTGGCTTATATGCTCAAATTCGATTCCGTGCACGGTAACTTTGACGGTGATATTTCAGTCAAAGACGGTAACCTGATTGTGAATGGCAAAACGATTCGTCTGACTGCTGAACGCGATCCTGCTAACCTGAAATGGAGCGACATCGGCGCTGATCTGATCATTGAATGCACCGGATTCTTCCTCACCGAAGAAACTTGCCAGAAGCACATCGATGCGGGCGCCAAGAAAGTTGTAATGTCTGCGCCTTCCAAAGACGGTACGCCAATGTACGTTTATGGTGTTAACCACAACACCTACGAAGGTCAGGCAATCGTTTCTGCCGCTTCCTGTACTACCAACTGCCTGGCACCTGTTGCCAAGGTGTTGAATGACAACTGGGGTATCAAGCGTGGTTTGATGACAACCGTTCATGCTGCAACGGCCACTCAAAAAACCGTTGATGGTCCTTCCATGAAAGACTGGCGCGGTGGTCGTGGCATTCTGGAAAACATCATTCCTTCTTCAACGGGTGCTGCCAAGGCAGTGGGTGTTGTATTGCCTGAACTGAATGGCAAGCTGACCGGTATGGCTTTCCGTATTCCTACTTCTGACGTGTCCGTGGTTGATCTGACCGTTGAACTGGATAAAGAAGCTTCTTATGACGACATCTGTGCTGCCATGAAAGCTGCATCTGAAGGCGAAATGAAAGGCACTCTGGGTTACACCGACGAGAAAGTCGTTTCTACTGATTTCCGTGGTTGCGGCCAGTCTTCTATCTTCGATAGCGGCGCCGGTATTGCTCTGGATGGCACCTTCGTTAAAGTAGTGTCCTGGTACGACAATGAGTACGGCTACACCGCGAATATGCTTCGCTTTGTAGAACATGTCTCTAAATAAGCAGCTCTCTGCTTATTTGACGCATTATATTTTGGAATTAAGCCCGGTCTATTTTGGCCGGGCTTTTGACCAAAAATTTAACAATAAAAGTTGTTTGTTAAGTACGCTCGCAACATAGAAGAGCAATTTACCAAACAGTTTTTCTTTTAGTTACACAAGTAGCTATACAAGATTTTAGATAATTTAGGAGTTTCATCATGTCTTTTATTAAACTGACCGATCTCGACCTGGCCGGTAAACGCGTATTAATTCGCGCTGATCTCAATGTTCCTGTTAAGGATGGCAAAGTCACTTCCGATGCGCGCATCACAGCATCCATGCCTACCGTTGAACATTGCATGAAAGCGGGCGCCAAAGTGATGGTGATGTCTCATCGCGGTCGTCCTGAAGAAGGTGTGGTTGATGAAGATAATTCCATGCAACCTATTGCAGATGATATGTCTGCAAAGCTAGGCAAAACCGTTCCTTTGATCAAAGGTTATCTGGATAGTTCGCTTGAGCTTGCTGCTGGCGATGTCGTTTTGCTGGAAAACGTTCGCTTCAATGCCGGTGAAAAGAAAGATGACGAAGAACTTGCCAAAAAATACGCCAGTCTATGTGATGTATTTGTGATGGATGCCTTTGGCACTTCACATCGCGCTCAGGCATCAACCCATGGTGTGGGCATGTTTGCCCCCGTTGCCTGTGCAGGCATTTTATTAAGCGGAGAGCTGGATGCGCTGGCAAGTGCGTTAGCAGACCCTGCCCGCCCTATGGTGGCTATCGTTGGCGGTTCCAAGGTTTCAACCAAACTTACTGTACTGGAAGCACTCTCAGAAAAAGTGGATCAACTGGTCGTCGGTGGTGGAATTGCCAACACATTCCTTAAAGCCATGGGCCACAATGTTGGAAAGTCTTTGTGTGAGGATAGCCTGGTTGATACTGCCAAAGCTTTGATCAAAAAGATGGGGGCACGTGGAGCCAGCATTCCGATTGCTACTGATGTCGTCTGTGGTAAAAACTTTGCGGAAGACGAACCAGCCGTACTAAAGGCTGCTGGTGATGTAGAAGACGACGACATGATATTTGACATTGGCCCAGATTCAGCCAAAGAACTGGCTGAGATTATCGAAAAAGCCGGCACTATTATCTGGAACGGACCCGTGGGTGTATTTGAATTTGACCAGTTTGGCGAAGGCACTAAAGCCGTTTCCATGGCCATTGCCAATGCCAAGGGGTTTTCGCTAGCAGGTGGTGGCGACACCATTGCGGCCATTCAAAAATACGACATTTATGACAAGGTTTCTTATATCTCAACGGCAGGTGGTGCCTTCCTCGAATATCTTGAAGGAAAAACCTTACCTGCAGTCGCCATGTTGGAAAAAAGAGCAGAAAAATAAGGCACGGCATAAACTCACTGTAATAAATTTAACTGATTTTATTTAACGGTTTTTATTTAAATACAGCCCATAGCAGCCAAGCGGAGTAAAACTCTTGGAAAGAAGAACAAAAATAGTCGCCACCCTGGGTCCGGCAACGGATGACCCCAAGGTACTCGATGCACTCATAGAAGCGGGTGTGGATGTTGTGAGACTGAATTTTTCTCACGGCACACCGGAAGAGCATAACGACCGCGCAGAAACGGTCCGTAAACGTGCACGTGCACACGGCCGGCAAATCGGCGTATTGGTAGACCTTCAGGGACCAAAAATACGCATCGATAAATTCAAGCAAGGCAGCATTGAATTAAACGAAGGCGACTCGTTTGTTTTAGATGCCGACTGTGACCCCGAAGCAGGCGATCAAACACGGGTAGGCATTGCCTACAAAGAATTACCCAATGACCTGAAACGTGCCGACACCCTGTTACTGGACGATGGCCGTTTAGTCCTGTGGGTAGACTCTGTCGAAGGCGCGCAAATCAATTGCAAAGTAAAAGTCGGCGGTACTCTTTCAGATAGAAAAGGTATTAACCGGCAGGGTGGCGGGCTTTCCGCACCAGCGTTAACCGAAAAAGATAAAAAAGACATCAAAACCGCGGCAGAACTAAAAGCAGATTATCTTGCGGTGTCTTTCCCACGTTGTGCCGATGATATTCACCAGGCTCGTAAACTCCTGGAGGAAGCGGGAGGACACGCTGGTATTATCGCCAAAATTGAACGTACTGAAGCTCTGGATGTTATCGAAGAAATTATCGAAGCTTCCGATGTCATCATGATTGCTCGCGGTGATCTGGGCGTTGAAATCGGTGATGCCGCGTTACCCCCGGTACAGAAAGAACTCATTCGTAAAGCGCGTGAAATGAATCGTGTGGTGATCACCGCCACGCAGATGATGGAATCCATGATTGAAAATCAGATTCCCACTCGCGCTGAAGTATTCGATGTTGCCAACTCAGTGTTTGATGGAACCGATGCGGTAATGTTATCGGCAGAAACTGCAGCCGGCAAATACCCAGCCAAAGCCGTTGAAGCCATGGATCGAATTTGTCGCGAAGCAGAAAAACAACGCATGACCACACGTTCTGATCACCGTATTAATACCCGTTTTAAAAAGGTCGACGAAGCTGTTGCCCTGTCTACCATGTATGCGGCCAACCATCTGAAGGTAAAAGCCATCGCCGCGCTAACAGAATCAGGTTCGACCGCTTTATGGATGTCGCGCATCAGTTCTGGCATACCTATCTACGCTTTAACTAGCCATGTGGGTACACGCAGAAAAGTGACTCTTTATCGTGGTGTTTATCCAATTAGCTTCAGCACCAATACCCGCGACCATGCTGCTATCAATATAGAAGCGGTTGATGAATTAAAGCGGCGCGGGGTAGTACGTGATGGTGACCTCGTCATTCTCACCAAAGGCGATCTAATGGGTGCGTTGGGTGGAACTAATGCCATGAAAATTTTACGGGTAGGCGATGTAGCGCCACCCAATGGTGAATAAACCACGTAATGAAATACAATATTTAACTGCTCAACTAAATTATCTAACATTATAAATTAAGACAGGAGATACCCAATGGCCCTTATATCTTTGCGCCAATTACTGGACTACGCCGCTGAAAACGATTTCGGCATGCCAGCGTTTAACGTTAACAATATGGAGCAGGTGCATGCCATTATGCAGGCAGCCGACGAAACCGATAGCCCGGTCATCATGCAGGGTTCTGCAGGTGCTCGCTCCTATGCTGGCGAACCTTTCCTGCGTCACCTGATCAGTGCAGCCATCGAAATGTACCCACATATTCCTGTTGTTATGCACCAGGATCATGGTTCCGAACCTGCTGTATGCCTGCGCTCCATTCAGTCCGGCTTTAGCTCGGTTATGATGGATGGTTCACTGGAAGCAGACATGAAAACCCCTTCCAGCTTCGAATACAACGTCGCAACCACAGCAGAAGTGGTAAAAATGGCCCATGCTGGTGGTGTTTCAGTAGAAGGCGAGCTGGGTTGCCTGGGTTCACTGGAAACCGGTGAAATGGGTGAAGAAGATGGCCATGGTGCCGAAGGTAAACTAGACCTGGACATGCTGTTGACTTCAGTTGATGAAGCGGCTGATTTTGTTGCCCAAACCAATGTGGATGCCCTGGCTATTGCCATTGGTACTTCCCACGGCGCCTACAAGTTCAGCAAAAAACCTACTGGTGACATCCTGCGTATCGATCGCATCAAGGAAATCCACGCCAAACTGCCTAATACACATCTGGTCATGCACGGTTCTTCTTCCGTGCCACAGGACTGGTTAGATGTCATCAACAGCCACGGCGGTGAAATGGGTCAAACTTACGGTGTACCCGTTGATGAAATTCTCGAAGGCATCAAAAACGGTGTACGCAAGGTCAATATTGATACTGATTTGCGTATGGCGTCCACCGGCGCTGTCCGACGCCACTTGATGGAAAACACCTCCAACTTTGACCCACGTAAATTCCTCAAGGAATCAACTGCGGCAATGAAGGGTATCTGTAAAGCACGCTATGAAGCTTTTGGATGTTCCGGACATGCCTCCAAGATCACACCAATGTCTCTGGAAAAAATGATCGACTACTATAAATAATATAAATAATCATATTTGTAGTACGAGGTTACTTCTAACTGAGTTCATTACAAAAAGAGGCGTGGGTATCTTTCGATACCCACGCCTTTTTTATTGCCTGATTATTTTCAGAAGCAATGAGATTGATCAGTGCGCATGCCCATGGTCTATTTCTTCAGGTGTCGCATCTCGCACCCCTTCAACACTGACATCAAAGTGTAACGTTTTACCTGCTAATGGATGATTGGCATCAATAGTGACCTCAGTATCACTTACTTCAGTAACCACTATCACCTGTACACCTTCCGGACTTTCAGTTTGAAACTGCATGCCAGGCTGAATATCTTCCACACCCTCAAAATTACTACGCGGAACTTTTTGAATGGCTTCAGGTGAATGCTCACCATATCCATCTTCAGGTGATACGGTAACTTTTAATGTCGCACCGGTTATTTTACCCGTAAGTTCTTTTTCCAGACCAGGAATAATATTACTGGCGCCATGCAGGTAAATCATCGGATCACCATCACGCGAATCATCCAGAACTTCTCCCGCGTCATCCGTCAGTGTGTAATGAATCGTCACCACACTTTTATCGCCAATCATTAAACTCATAAGTATTTTCCTGTTTTTTTACCAAATAAAGCGCCGAATTATAGACTGAAACCGTAAAAAAGCCCATTTTGGCGATTTTTGCCACGCGCCTGACCCATGAGGGCAACGTCTGCAGCGGAGCCAATGGAGAGCATAGCTCCGCCCAGACCGGCGGTTAGGGTAACCAGAAGTGTCCCTTTACCCATAACTTGGCTAGTAATGGAGACTTTCCCCTACGCCTGGGCCTTTTTTGTCCCATTCATTATGGGTGCCACCTTCACCATGATTAACCTGTTTATCGCCATCATCGTCAGCGCAATGCAAAATTACAGTGATGCAGAGCATGAGGAATCAGTGCAGGCCCTACAACAAACACAGGAAAACATTGAGGCTGATCTGATCTCCATGAAGAAATGCGGTCGTTACGGGTCGGGATCAGAAATCTGAAACAATTGTTGGTACATAACCTGCGGGACCATTAAGGTCATCCCGTAATCATGGTCTGCCGCAAATTAACACTGACAGAGCTTATACGGCAAAAATTCTAAGCGATATGATTTTTAAAGCATTTAAAGCCGAATACCTATATAAGTGAACTTAGCCAAAATTGAACAATCGGAGTCGACGATGGATATTCATTCTTTTATATTATAGAGTTCAACCGGCCATTGCCTCATTGCGCGCTCTTTGGCAGCAGGACTCTAATGCAACATACTATTATACTTTCTCTATCTTTAGCTGCATTTTGGTTGGCTAACTCAGGCCACAATACCGCCCTAATGCTGTCGCTTGGGGCGATCTCCATCACCATTGTTGTATACATAGCACACCGAATGGATGTGGTTGACCATGAAGCTCAGCCCTTGCATCTAACGCTGAAAATCCCCGGCTACTATGCCTGGCTTATTAAAGAAATTATTGTTGCCAATTTGTTGGTAGTAAAACATATCTGGCTTGGCAACAAGTCTATTTCACCCGGTTTTACGACTGTTACCGCCAGCCAAAAAACGGATATAGGGAAAGTCATCTACGCTAACTCCATTACGCTAACTCCTGGTACCGTTACGGTAAATTTACAAGGTGATCAGTTTATGGTGCACGCTTTGTTACGGGAATCGATTAAAAATCTTGAATCTGGTGAAATGGATCGCCGGGTCACTCAACTGGAAAACTAATGTTAATAGCTGCAACCATAGCCATTCTGGTTGTCATGATCATGGCAACTGTTCGAGCGATCATAGGGCCTACGCTCTACGACCGTGTACTTGCCGTCAATATGTTTGGCACCAAGACCGTTCTGCTTATTTCACTGTTAGGCTTTGTAATGGGACGGCCGGAGTTTCTGGATATTGCAATCGTCTACGCCCTTATCAATTTTATCAGCGTTATTGGCATATTACGCTATTCCGAGAATTTTATAGTTAAGCCCACCGAGCAGCAGAAAAAGTAATGGATACTTTGATACAGGTTAGTAGTGCACTGTTTTTGTTGGTAGGCAGTTTTTTATGTATTTCGGGAGGAGTGGGCATCTTACGCTTTCCTGATTTGTTTACTCGTATGCATGCAGTAGGCGTGACCGAGACTTTAGCTACTACGATGATTCTAATCGGGCTAATAATTCACAACCCAGACTTTATGGTGGATATTAAACTCATAATCATCCTGCTTATGTCTTTTTTTATTAGCCCCACAGCGAGCCACGCATTAGCCAGTGCCGCAATGCGTAATGATCGGTTATGGGAAAGTAATGAGAAACCGGATAGTAAACAGGTGAAGTCATCGAATCCCTGATCGACATTGCTTTATTGGCCTTTCTGGTCGGTGTCGCCTTTGCCATTGTCTGGATGAAAGATTTGCTAGCGGTGATTATGCTGTTAGGCATTTACGGTCTGTTGTCAGCCAGTTTTTTTGTCGCAATGGATGCTGTGGATGTAGCCTTTACGGAAGCATCCGTGGGTGCGGGTATCTCCACCTTGTTGATGCTGGTAGCGATTGCCCTGACAGGACGCGCAGAACATCCCGCGCGCCATAAACCTTTATTGGCTTTAGCTGTGGTTATATTCACTGGTAGCCTGCTGATCTATGGCACTCTGGACATGCCGTATTTTGGCTTAGCTGAAGCGCCAATTCACCAACATGTTGCCCCTCGATACATTAACGATTCAATGCAAGAGATTGGTGTGCCAAATATTGTAACGTCGGTACTCGCTAGTTATAGAGCGTTCGACACTTTTGGCGAAGCGGTAGTGATCTTTACCGCAGGCATGGGGGTATTGGCACTTTTGTCGGTGGCACGTCGTCGTGAAGATGATGCAAAAATTGACTTACTCAATATTCCCATGCATGAACAGCATTTAATCCCGCGTATTGTTATTAAAATGCTGATTCCTTTTATTCTCCTATTTGCGTTTTATGTACAGTTTCACGGTGACTTCGGACCTGGCGGTGGGTTTCAGGCGGGCGTGATCTTCGCCGCCGCCATTTTCCTGTACACGATGTTGTTCGGTATGAGCACAGCACATCGAGTGATTAATCAGTCCTTTATTCAGATGCTCGCGGCCACTGGTGTCCTGCTATATGGCAGCGTAGGCGTGGTTTCCCTGTTGAATGGCAAAGAATTCTTTGATTACAGCGCTTTATCTGCTGATCCGGTGGGGGGTCAACATCTGGGCATACTTTTAATTGAACTGGGTGTGGGCATCACGGTTGCATCGACTATGGTCATAATATTTTTTAACTTTGCAGATCGCAAAGAATATCCGCAGCGCAAAAAAGATTAGGATTTTTTATGTTAATGGGGCTGTATAATTACTGGGTTGTGGTGGTGCTGATGATGGTCGGATTTTACATCGTTATCGCCCATGGCAACCTGATCAAAAAAATAGTTGGCCTGATTATATTCCAGACATCCGTTTTTATTTTTTATATCAGTATGGCCAAGGTCGATGGCGGCACTGCTCCCATTCTGGCCGAGGGGATCAAGCTTTACTCGAATCCCTTACCGCATGTTTTGATTCTCACTGCAATCGTCGTCGGTATTGCCACTACAGCTTTGGCGCTGGCACTGGCCGTACGCATTAAAGAAGCCTATGGCAGTATCGAAGAAGAAGAAATTCAAAAGAAGGACAATCAGGATTGTTAGCGCATTTACCGATTTTGCAAGTCATCGTGCCGCTGATGGCAGCACCTTTGTGTCTGTTTCTAACTCGACCCCGTCTGGTATGGCTGTTCACTCTGATAGCCAGTGGTTTAGCTTTTCTGATCAGTTGCATTTTGCTGCAGCAGGTAATGACCACGGGTACGGTTATTTACGAGCTGGGCGGCTGGGATGCGCCCTGGGGCATTGAGTACCGCATTGATCAGCTCAGTGCATTCCTGTTACTGATTATTTCAGCGATCAGTACAGTTGTGCTATTTGCCGCTCACACCAGCATACGCCAGGAAATCCCCGCAGACCGGCACACGCTTTTTTATGTTTTGTACCTGTTATGTCTGGCCGGCATGCTTGGCATTGTGGCGACAGGGGATGCATTTAATGTCTTCGTCTTCCTGGAGATATCCTCTCTGTCGACCTACGCCTTAATCGCGCTGGGTAAAGATAGACGGGCGCTTTGGGCCTCTTATCAATATTTAATTATGGGTACCATCGGCGCCACTTTTATTCTGATCGGTATAGGTTTGATGTACCAGATGACTGGCACCCTGAATATGGACGATCTCTCCAGGCGCCTGCCGGAAGTGGCACAAACCCGAACAGTCTTTACTGCTTTTGCGTTTGTGATCGTTGGTATTTGTTTGAAATTGGCCATGTTCCCACTTCATCTATGGCTGCCGAATGCCTATGCTTATGCGCCTTCGATAGTGACGGCTTTCCTTGCGGCCACCGCGACGAAAGTCGCCATTTATTTACTCATTCGCTTTACCTTCTCGGTCTTTGGTCTCTCTTTTTCCTTCACCCATTTGCCCTTGCAGATTCTGTTTTTAGTCCTTGGCCTGCTGGGTATATTTGTGGCCTCAACGGCAGCTATCTATCAAACCAATATCAAACATCTATTTGCTTACTCAAGCATCGCGCAGATTGGTTACATGATAGTGGGCTTCAGTGTAAGCACCGTGGCCGGTTTAACCGCGACGTTATTGCATTTGTTTAATCATGCGTTGATGAAAGGTGCCTTGTTTTTAGCGTTGGGCGCCGTGATGTACCGTATCGGCAGTGTTCAATTGAATCATTTTCAGGGCTTAGGCCGTCAAATGCCTCTCACCATGGCAGCGATTGTAATAGGCGGCTTAAGTTTAATAGGGGTACCTCTCACTGTTGGTTTTGTGAGTAAGTGGTATCTGGTTCTGGCCGTGATTGAAAATGGCTGGTGGCCGGTTGCCGTGCTCATCCTGTTAGGCTCGTTATTGGCCATCGTGTACGTCTGGCGTATCGTTGAAATCGCGTACTTTAAACCCGCCTTAGCCGGTACAGAAACAATCAAAGAGGCGCCGCTATCATTCCTGATTCCAGTTTGGATTCTGGTGCTGGCTAACATCTATTTCGGCGTAGACACGCGTCTTAGTGTGCAAGTAGCACAGGCAGCTTCGCAGAGTCTGTTTGGCCTGAGCCCATGAATATGACTCTGGAATCCATGCTACAGCTCAGCATCATCTTGCCCTTGTTAGCGACGCTGGGCATTGTGGCGACGGGGCGCAAACCTGACCTGCGTGAAGCGGTGACTATTGCCGCATCTTTATTGCTGCTCTATCTAGTCATAAATCTATATCAGGGCATCCAGCAAGGGGAAAGCATCAGTGTGCAGTGGTGGGAACTTTTACCGGGTTTAAAGATAAGCTTTAGCATCGAACCGTTGGGAATGCTTTTTGCTTTAATTGCCAGTTTCCTTTGGCTAATCACAACGGTCTATTCCATCGGTTATATGCGCAGCCATCACGAGAAGAATCAAACCCGATTCTATGCCTGTTTTGCCATCGCCATTAGCAGCGTGATGGGGATTGCATTTGCTGACAATCTGTTCACCCTGTTTATCTTTTACGAAGTGTTAACTCTGTCCACCTATCCATTGGTCACGCATTCAGGAACTGAAAAAGCAAAAAAAGGTGGCCGAGTTTATCTTGGAATATTGCTCAGTACTTCAATTGTCTTTTTCCTGCTAGCCATTATCAGCACCTGGTTTGTAGCCGGCACTCTGGATTTTAAACCCGGCGGTGTATTTGACGCTGATGTTAACAAGCTGGTTGCCGGGACAATACTCGTGCTATTTATCTTTGGTATCGGCAAGGCTGCGATCATGCCCTTTCACCGTTGGCTACCTGCCGCTATGGTCGCACCCACACCCGTAAGTGCTCTGCTACATGCGGTAGCCGTGGTAAAAGCCGGCGTATTTACCATACTGAAAGTATGCACCTTTATCTTTGGCATCGATTTGTTGGCGGAACTGCCTAGCACACAATTTTTGCTCTACCTGGCAGGTGCATCTGTGTTGCTGGCCTCGCTGGTCGCTATGCGCCAGGATAATTTAAAAGCACGACTGGCGTACTCAACAGTGAGCCAACTGGGCTATATCACCATGGGTGCATTACTGGCTACTTCATCCGGTGTTATCGGCAGCTCCATGCATATTGCCACGCACGCGTTTGGTAAAATCACCCTGTTTTTCTGTGCCGGCGCCATTCTGGTCGCTGCCCATAAATCAAAAATAAGTGAAATGCGTGGCCTTGGCCGACAGATGCCGATCACCATGGCCGCATTTTTTATTGCTAGCCTCAGTATCATCGGTGTACCGCCAGCCGGGGGAACCTGGAGTAAATGGTTCCTGTT
>JAUWLO010000182.1 GCA_030613605.1 Gammaproteobacteria bacterium
AAACTTTTGCGCGTGCCTCTTCTATGTTGCAGGACTCCAATCCAGAACTGTTGGCCGATTATGCCGACGCGTTGGCTATGGCGAATGGTCGAAATATGGCGGGTCGCCCATATGAGTTAGTGAAAAAAGCTTTAACGATTCAGCCACAACTTCAAAAGGCTTTGTGGTTGGCGGGAACGGCTTCGTATCAGGCGCAGGATTACGCTACTACGCTGGAATACTGGAAACGTCTGGCGCAAATTTTCCCGAAGGAATCGGATAATTACAAACAGATGCAGAAGAATATTGGTGAAATGCAGCAAAAGCTGGGTTTGCCAATTGATACTGAAATAGTCGCTGCGGCTAATGCTGACAATGCTTCTATAGCTGCTGCCTCAGCAGGCGGGGTTCAGGTGACGGGGATGGTTACGCTGGATGATGCACTTGCATTGAATGCTTCTATTGATGATACCTTGTTTGTGTTTGCGCGGGCTGCCACCGGGCCTCGTATGCCGTTGGCAATTGTTCGTAAGACGGTGAAAGATCTGCCGTTGACGTTCACGCTTAATGATTCTATGGCGATGCGCCCGGATATGAAAATTTCCAATTTCCAGGAAATCATTATTGGTGCGAGGATTTCAAAAAGTGGTAATGCCATGCCTCAAAGCGGCGATATGCAGGGCTCATTCGGCCCCGTGGCTATCGGCGATGCCAGTGGTGTAGAAATCATTATTGATAAAACAGTTCAGTAGGTGCCGTTAAAATAAAATATTCTCTTATTTAAAGAAGGAGAAAAATGATGAAAAATAAAATGATTGTGATTCGTTTTCTTGTATTAGCAGTTCTGATGTTGACGTTAGGTGCGGCCATGGCGGGTGATCCTGCTAAAGGACGAGGTATTTATGCCGGCCGTTGCTCGGGTTGTCATGGAGTTAATGGTCTTCCTACGATGGCTGAAATCCCAAACTTCACAATGGGCCAGGGTTTGATGAAGTCCGATCGTGAGATAATGGCTTCTATTAAAAAAGGTAAATCAGTGATGCCGGGTTTTGAGGGTGTTCTTACTGATGAAGAAATCCTGGATGTCATTGCACATATAAGGACTCTCTTTTGATCTTGAATCGAAAAATATTTCTTTTGCCTGTGGTGTTTTTGGTGGCGGGTCTGGCCGCCTGCTCTGATGATAAGCCTGTCTCAGCAACTCAGTCTGTTTTAGATGTCTCTGATAAGGCCTCTTCTGTAGCTTCTCTTGTCACAAATACCAGCGGTTATCGTGTGCTCGATACCTTTAATGTTGGCGAGAATGTTTATGTTCGATCGATGGCAGTTGATAAGAAGGGCAAAGCATTATGGGTAGGCACCAGTGTTGGAGTTTTGGAAGTTAATCTTACGGACAATAATCTTGCCGGTACTTATACACGTGAACATGGTTTGGCTAATGAATATGTTTTTGGAATTCATGTGGATGCAAAGGGCAATCGCTGGTTTGGTACTAACGGCGGAGGTATTTCCCGGTATTCGGCGGATAAAAAATGGAAAACCTATTTTCCTATGCATGGTCTTGCAGACTATTGGGTGTACTCGTTTACCGAGCAAAAAGATGGAACACTATGGGTTGGCACCTGGGCTGGCTTAAGTCGATTCGATCCTGTGAAGGAAAAATTCCAGACCTATATAAGTGAGCTTGTTAATGAGTGGGTGTACGGCCTTGATGTTGATTCAAAAGACAGAGTCTGGATTGGTACCGAGGGCGGTATCAATATGTTCGACGGTAAAAGCTGGCAAACCTGGACGCACAAGGACGGTCTTGGCGCTGGCAATGAGCAAAATTTACCGTTAAGTACCAATACTGGTTTGGGCACACGTTCCCGCCATGACTTGAGTGTTATGTCAGAAGGCCAGCAAACCTATAATCCTGATTATGTGTTTGCACTTATTGTTGCTCAGGACGATACCATCTGGGCAGGTACCTGGGGTGGGGGCGTTAGTCATTTTGACGGCAAGACATGGACAAACTACACGGTTAAAGATGGTCTGGCTGGTAATGTTGTTTACAGCGTAGAACAGGATGAAAAGGGTGGGCTATGGTTTGGCACCAGCGGTGGATTATCCTATTTCGATGGTAAAGCCTGGCATACGTTTAATCGATCAAATGGATTGCTGGATAACAATATATACGCCATTGCGCCAACCTCAAATGGCCAGGTGTGGGTGGGTAGCCGGTCGGGTGTGATGCTTTTAGGGAAGCCATGAATTGATTCATGGTAGTAAGCTGGTAGAAATCAACTATTTTAGTGGCACAAGTTAATGAGTTCTCGGATGCAGTGTTACTTGTGTTAACAGGGCTATGCATAAGTGTCAGTAAGACTGACACTAATTTAATTGGAGGTTGTTGTGAATATAAGTTCAAAAGGCTTGGCGGTAGGGGTGATTGTTGTCGGTGGCCTGATTGTTGGTGCATACAATTTTGGGTCGAAACAACAAACACCTAAAAATGAAGTGGCAACAGTGGAAAAATCACAGCAGGCAGTTGATTTGCTACCGGGTCAGGCGGAGTCGAAAACAAAATTTGCACATTTTCGAGTGGGTAATCGTAATGTTAAAGGTATGTTTGCTGATGGTGATGATGTCTGGGTAGGTACCTCAGGTGGTGTTATTCGGTACGACCTGAAAAGTAACGACTACAAGTTATACGATGTAAAAAATAAAAGCCTGATTTCCAATGGTGTGTTTCATGTCAGTAAACTGCGCGGGAAAATTATAATTGGTACCTATGGTGGTGGTTTATCCATGTACTCGCCAGACACGGATAAATGGAAAAACTACAACATACCCGATGGTCTCGCTGATCAGTTTGTTTACGATATTGCGGAAGATGTTAATGGTGATTACTGGATTGCTACCTGGTCTGGTGTCAATCGTGTGCCCAAAGGCAATATGGATGATCCATCTGGCTGGGAAACGTTTACTGTCGAGAACACCAGGGGCGGCCTGCCTAATGACTGGGTTTACGGTGTTGAGATTGGTAAGAACGGTGAGGTCTGGTTTGCAACGGAAGGTGGACTGGCAAAGTATAAGGATGGAACGTGGACCAACTGGAAACATGAAGACGGTTTAGGTGCGCCCTATGAGTTAGTAAAGGACGATATTACCTTTAGTAACGACCCAGCGAAGGCCTCAAAGCATCATGCGAAACAGAAAGCAGAGCAAGGCCTCAGTGACATTAAGGTTGGTTACAATCCAAACTACATTATTTCCATGGTGGTTGATGAGGAAGGTAACGTTTGGTGCGGCACCTGGGGTGGTGGTCTTTCTCGTTTTGATGGAAAGGAATGGAAGACATACACCGTGAAGGATGGTTTGCCGGGTAATCACATATTTATGTTGCGTAAAGAGCAAGGCGGTACCATGTGGATCGGTACCAATAAAGGGTTGGCGCGTCCATCGACTACAGGTAAGGGGTTTACCGTTTTAACCAAGGCTGACGGCCTGTTTGCCGACAATGTGTTTTCGCTTGCAGAAGCATCTGACGGCAGCTTGTGGGTTGGTAGTTTTGGCGGAGTGGCAAGAATAACCGGATACAAATAATTTATTGTCGTTTCGATTGTGTGATTATTAGAAGACCCTGCCTGATTAATTCTCGCAGGGTTTTTTTTGGCCGTAACGACTGGCCATTCCATGTGAGTCAACGGCGCTGGCCAGGGCATGTACTAGAGCAGCGAATTAACGACAAATATCAATTAGGAATTTAACAATGCTCAGGTTTATTTTAATCGCAATAGTTCTGCTGGTTCAGGCTTGTTCGCCCGTTGAAGAAAGATTATGGATTTCCGGGTGGCAGGAAACCAGTGCAATGAATGTGGCGCGGGCAGGATCTGCCATGGTGGTACACAATAATTTCATTTATATGATTGCGGGTGTGGATGGTCGGCAGTTTTTACGAAGCACAGAATATGCGCCCATTTTACCCAATGGTCAGATTGGCCAATGGAAAATGGGTTCTGCATTAGTAATGGATCGTGGCTTTACAGAAGCCATTGTTCGCAATGGCTATATTTATGTTGTAGGTGGAGGTAATGGGCCTAATGGTAAGCATCTCCTGCAGTCGGTTGAGCGAGCAAAAATAAATGATGATGGTAGCCTGGGGCAATGGCGGCTGGAATCCAGTCAGACCATTTTACCGCGCCGTTGTACCAAGTTGGCATTAATCGGAGATTATCTATACTCCTTTGGCGGTTATGGTGGAACGCTTCTGGACAGTGTTGAATATGCAAAAATTTCAGAAGATGGCAGTGTTGGTTTATG
>JAUWLO010000147.1 GCA_030613605.1 Gammaproteobacteria bacterium
TCACCCGGGCTGATCGCGATGACATAAAAACCCTGCAGGATTTAAAAGGAAAATCTTTTTTGGCCGTTCATCCGCGCGCCTTTGGGGGCTGGTGGATGGCGTGGCGCAAAATGAAACAAATCGGAATAGACCCTGAAAAAGACTTTTCCAGTCTTGAATACTCCGGCTTTCCCCAGGACAAAATTGTGATGGCGGTGAAAAATGGCAAGGTGGATGCCGGAACAATACGTACCGACATTCTGGAACGTATGGCGGCTTCAGGGAAAATTAAACTGAATGATTTTCGCGTGCTCGACCCACAAACGACACCTGGCTTTCCCTTTGCGCACAGTACACGCCTGTATCCAGAATGGCCTTTTGCCATCACCAGAAATACTTCAAGCGAACTAGCCCAGGATGTTGCGATTGCATTACTGAGATTATCGAAACACAGTTATGCTGCAAAAGAATCTAAAAGCGAAGGCTGGACCGTGCCGCTGGATTACCAGCCAGTGCATGAACTTATGAAAGAACTTCGTGTAGGCCCTTATGCTAAACAAATCGAAATATCGGTTGATGAGGTTGTTGACCAGTTCTCACCCTATATCATTGCCATCATATTTATTTTTATAGCATTCTTAATTGGCGCAACAATTATTGTTCGCTTTAACCGGAAATTAGCAACATCAAAAGATTCTCTTGTAAAAGAAGCAAAAGAACGCCTGCGTGCTGAATCAGAACAACACAAGCAGGTGGAAAGAATTCGTACCTTATATGAAGTTTCGTCCATGCCTGGGCTCACACTGGAACAACAAATTGATGAAATACTCAAGCTTGGCTGCCGCACACTGGAGATGGAGATTGGCAAGGTTTCCCTCATTGATAAAAAAAATAAAAACAACACCATGATTAATATTGTAGTGCCGGGTTTGCTCAACATGGATCCCGGCAGCACCTCGGATCTTGACACTTCTTTTTGTGCGACTAATTCCTCCGAAGAAACCAAGATGCTCGCACTCAACCACATATCTACCTCAGAATATAAAACCCATTTAGCTAAAAAATTATCCGGAGTAGAAGCCTATCTAGGCATGCCTATTTTAATGAACGCCGATCAATACTGGGCTATTAGTTTTGCCAGCCCTCGTCCGCATACACCTTTTCCTGAGACCGATATCAACATGGTAAAACTAATGGGACGATGGGTCAGCGTTATTCTTGAGCGAGAGAAAGTTGAAAATGAGCTACAACACGCCAAAGAAATATCGGAAAATGCAAATAAAACAAAAAATAATTTCCTGGCTAATATGAGCCATGAATTACGTACCCCCTTAAATGCCATCATTGGGTATAGCGAACTTCTAAAAGAAGAAGCGGAAGAAGACGGATATACGCAATACCAGAAAGATCTTGAAAAGATTTATGACTCAGGAAGCAGTCTACTGACTCTCATAAATGGGATTCTGGATATTTCAAAAATTGAAGCTGATAAAATGGAAGTATTTTATGATCCAATCAACATAATAGAAGTTTTATCGGATGTCGCAAGCACCCTGCAACCATCCATCAGAGAAAATAAAAATAAACTGATTACCGATTACGCTGATAATTTCGGAACATTCGAAACTGACCATGGAAAGTTGCGCCAAATCCTGCTCAACCTTATTGGCAATGCAAACAAATTCACGCACGGTGGAAAAATATACGTAAGCGGAAGAATAGAAACCAAAAATGGAAATGAAACTTTAATTATAGACATACGAGATACCGGCATCGGCATTGAAGCTAAGAATATTTCAAAACTATTTAATGATTTTACCCAGGTAGATCAATCTAGAAATCGAAAGTTTCAGGGAACCGGCCTGGGTCTGGCTATTAGCCAAAGATTCTGCAAACTGCTGGGTGGTGAGATCACAGTAAAAAGCACGCCAGGCAAAGGATCCACATTTACGATTCACCTACCTGACCCGTCTAACCAAAAAGACGAAGGTATTGTTTTATTTTCAAACCTGGCTTAATCGGTCAACGAAAATTATTCGCCTGCACTCCCCTGTCGACACCGCAATCAGCTCTACACAAGCACAACCGGCATCACTTCATCCGCAATTGATTTGTATTCCTCGAGTTGATGGAAATTAAGATAACGATAAATATCGTCGGCCATTGGCTCAAGATGTTTTACTGCATCCATATACTCTTCAACCGTGGGCAGCTTGCCCAAAGTAGCCACAACAGCCGCCAATTCTGCAGAACTCAAATACACCTGCGAATCTTTACCCATGCGGTTAGGAAAGTTGCGTGTGGATGTCGACACCACAGTCGCGCCATCGGCAACCCGTGCCTGATTACCCATGCACAATGAACACCCCGGCACTTCTATACGCGCACCAACACGACCAAAAATACTGTAGTAACCTTCTTCGGTAAGCTGATGTTCATCCATCTTGGTGGGTGGCGCTATCCATAAACGAGTGGGCACTGCACCTGCCACCTCATCCAGCACTTTACCGGCAGCACGGTAGTGACCAATGTTGGTCATGCAGGAACCAATAAACACCTCATCCACATTAACGCCTGCAACGTCTGACAACTGTTTAACATCATCAGGATCATTCGGGCAGGCTAAAATCGGTTCCTTGATTTCATTGAGATCGATTTCGATGATTTCAGCATATTCTGCATCAGCATCTGGCTCCAGTAATTGTGGATCGTCTAGCCATGCCTGCATAGCATCAATACGACGCTGCAAAGTACGTTGATCTTCGTAGCCATCGGCAATCATCCACTTTAAAAGTGTAATGTTGGATTCTAGAAATTCCTGAATGGGTTCTTTATTCAAACGTACGGTGCAACCATTGGCGGAACGTTCTGCCGAGGCATCGGATAATTCAAAAGCCTGTTCAACTTTTAGATCGGGTAAACCCTCAATTTCCAACACGCGCCCAGAAAAAATATTTTTCTTGCCGGCTTTTTCTACCGTTAGCAATCCTTTCTGAATCGCCACGTAAGGAATCGCATTCACCAGATCACGTAAGGTAATGCCCGGTTGCATTTCACCTTTAAAACGCACCAGCACTGACTCCGGCATGTCTAAAGGCATCACACCTAACGCCGCACCAAAGGCAACCAGACCAGAACCTGCAGGAAAACTAATGCCCATGGGGAAACGTGTGTGTGAATCACCACCGGTGCCGACCGTATCGGGCAACACCATGCGGTTTAACCAGGAATGAATAACGCCATCACCAGGCCGCAAAGAAACACCACTACGTGTTTGTATAAAATCGGGCAACTCATGTTGCAGGTTGATGTCCACCGGTTTGGGATAAGCCGCGGTGTGACAAAAACTTTGCATCACCAAATCTGCCGAGAAACCAAGGCAAGCCAGCTCTTTCAATTCATCACGCGTCATCGCACCAGTGGTATCTTGCGAACCCACCGTGGTCATGCGCGGCTCACAATACGTGCCAGGGCGTACACCGCTCACACCACAAGCTTTGCCCACTATCTTTTGCGCCAGGGTGTAGCCTTTACCGGTATCGGCGGGTGCTACCGGACGACTGAACACATCCGAAGCGTCCAGCCCTAATGCTTCACGCGTTTTATCAGTAAGCGAACGACCAATGATTAACGGAATACGACCACCGGCACGCATTTCGTCGGGCATGGTGCTGGGTGTTAACCCAAACGTACTAATCGACTCGCCTGCTTCATTGGTAATCTTTCCTTCAAAGGGATGAATGGTAATGACATCGCCCATTTCCAGTTTGGAAACATCACATGTAATCGGTAAGCACCCAGAATCTTCTGCGGTGTTAAAAAAGATAGGCGCAATGCTACCGCCCAACACCACGCCGCCCTGGCGCTTGTTGGGCACAAAAGGAATATCTTCACCCATGTGCCATAACACGGAGTTAATGGCCGACTTACGCGAGGAACCCGTGCCGACTACGTCACCAACATAAGCGAGCGGATGGCCTTTACCTTTTAATTCTTCAATTTTAGTGAGTGCATCGGGCATGCTGTTAATGAGCATGGCTTTGGCATGTAGAGGAATGTCCGGGCGGCTCCATGCTTCGGAGGCCGGCGACAAATCATCGGTATTGGTTTCACCCGGCACTTTAAAGACAGTGACGGTTATGGCCTCACTCAATGGATTCTTACGCGTAAACCAGACAGCGTTGGCCCAGGCATCTACTACCTGTTTTGCGAACGCATTGTTTTTAGCTTTTTCCAGCACATCGTGAAAAGCATCAAACACCAGCAGAGTTTTTGACAACGCCTCGACCGCAACCGGTGCAAGTTCATCGTTATCCAGCAGATCCACTAATGACTGAATGTTATAGCCACCCAGCATGGTACCCAGTAACTCTGTGGCCTGTTTGGCATCGATTAACGGAGAGCTAGCCTCGCCTTTGGCGATAGCAGAAAGAAAACCGGCCTTTACGTAAGCCGCCTCATCAACACCCGGTGGCACGCGATGTGTGAGCAATTCCACCAGAAAGGCTTCTTCTCCTGCGGGCGGGGTTTTTAATAACTCCACCAGGGCAGCGACTTGCTCTGCATTAAGGGGCAATGGGGGCAATTCATCTGTGGCCCGTTCTTCTACATGCTTTCGGTAGTTTTTTAAAAATTCGGCTTCTAACATAACGCTCTCTTATTTTTTGTAATAATTTTCTGTCATAAACAGTGTCATTTGGGACTGGCCGCGATGGCAATCCGATCATCGAGCAGGCAATTATAGCCGATTCAGGCCATTCCTTGCGAACACTGGGGCAAACACAGGCAGATTTCGGGAGGGTAACCGCTTACAAAATATAGTATTATTCGCGCTCGTCCTCTTATTCTGGATCAATCAGGAGCCACCATGGATCTCAGCAGTTTAACGGCCATTTCCCCCATTGACGGGCGCTACGGTGCCAAATGCGTCGATTTACGACCCATTTTCAGTGAATACGGCCTGATCCGTTATCGCGTCATTGTTGAAATCCGCTGGTTCCAGGCCCTGGCCGAATGCGACGATTTCCCACAGGTCGCTACCCTCAGTGAGTCTGCCAATGCATATCTCGAAGACCTGCTGGAAAATTTCGGGCTTGAAGGTGCAGAGCGGGTTAAAGCCATTGAGGCCACCACCAACCATGATGTCAAAGCGGTCGAGTATTACCTGAAAGAATGTTTTGCAAAG
>JAUWLO010000134.1 GCA_030613605.1 Gammaproteobacteria bacterium
ACTTAACGGTAACAAAGACATTTTAGCCGTTGGTTTTGCCGAAATTGGACAAACAGGAGGGGGTATTATGAACTTAAGCCATAAGCACAATATCGTATTTTATGTGTAGATCTCCCTGGACCACGTCTCATTAAAATAAAACACCATCCCGGTACGTTCCGCAGATAATGAGGAGAAGGTTGCCAGGGTTGTCTGGCGCGTGGATTTTGGAGCGCCTCGCCGATTCAGCGCCATGTTGACCAGTATTTATAATATGGTGACGACTTACGAAAATGAGTTGATGGATTATGATGTGCGTATCGTGATGTTATCCCGCGGCATTCGCTTTGTGACGACAGATAAGCTCAAAGGTACACCCTTTGAGGAAGATAAAGCGCTGGCGGAAAGCCGAAAAAATTTAATGACCCGCTTGAATTCCCTGCGAGAAGTGTTCGGTGTGAAACTGGCGTTATGTGAGATTACTCGTGTGGCGGTTAAGCTGGATAAAGATAAAATCATGCCGGGCGTGGAACTGGTGCCATCAGGAGTGGTCGAGGTCGCCAGGCTTCAAAGTGAAGGATTTTCGTACTTAAAGGCGGATTAGCCTGGTCGGTTTTTGCTTCAGCCGCTCCTCATGGCTGTAGGATGTGTTTGTAATTTCAGCGGGATGACAGCGCAAACCGGAATGTCGTCATAATTATCCTGTCCAGCGCCAGACCGCACATTCCCCCGGTAAAAAACTGATTGTAGTATTGGATAGGGCCTGGTCTAGCGATCAGGCAGCAAAAGAGCTTCCAGTGTTTTTTCAGACTTTGAGCCGATAATTGCCTTGATAATTTTATTGTTTTTGATGTAAACCGATGTAGGCGTTACCTTGATCCCGATATCCAATGTAAGTTTCTGATTTTCCGCCACGTTGAGTTTTTTGACTCGATCTGGGTACTTTTGCATTAGGTGATCGATGACAGGCTCCATTTTTCGGCAAGGTCCGCACATGGGGTGGTAAAAATAATATAATGCACCGTCAGGATGTTGCGAGTCAGTTTTTATGGCTTCAGGGACATCTCTCCCTTCAAAATTCTTTTGAGCTATGTCTACACGCCATTTTAAAAACAGGATCAAGCTGCCCAGAGCAAGAATAAAGAGAAATAAATTTTCCATGGTTCCATTGTATGGTGTGTATAGACTGCAGTCCCGGGACAGGGTATTTCGTTACAGAAAATGACGGATTTGATGAGATTCATAGACATTATTTGATATCTGTATGCACAAAGCTTGTCGTTAGCATTACAATCACTACAGATTATTTGAGACCAGGAATATAGAGACTAGAAAATGGCAGAAAATACCAGGCAGCCCCAGACCATCTATCTTGCGGATTATCGTCCCCCGGACTTTTTAATCGCCACGGTTGACCTGTTGTTTGATCTTGATGAGAAGGCAACTCGAGTAACATCGAGAATGAGTATTCGCCGAAACAGCAACGATTCTAATAATTCACTGGTACTGAATGGCCGAGACTTAACATTAATCTCATTGACCCTGGATGGACGCCTGCTGGTGCCAGAAGAATACGAGATTGGTGACGAAACGTTAACAATTTCAGGCTTACCAGATAAATTCAGTCTGGAAGTGGTCACCGAAATTAACCCGCAGGAAAATACTACCCTTGGCGGGCTGTATACGTCAGGTGGAAATTTTTGTACTCAGTGTGAGGCAGAAGAATTTCGAAAGATAACCTATTTTCTTGATCGGCCAGATGTGATGGCTCGTTTTACCACTACCATAACGGCAGAGAAAGAACATTATCCGGTGTTGCTATCCAATGGCAATCTTGTGGAGCAAGGTGATAATAATGATGGGCGTCACTGGGTTAAGTGGCAGGATCCATTTCCAAAACCCTGTTATCTGTTTGCTCTGGTGGCTGGAGATTTAGCCTGTATAAAAGATACCTTTACGACTCACTCTGGTCGGAAGATCGACTTACATATATATGTGCAGCACCATAACGTAAATAAATGTGATCATGCGATGCGTTCATTGAAAAACTCAATGGACTGGGATGAAAGAACCTACGGTCGGGAATACGACCTGGATCTCTATATGATCGTTGCAGTCGATGATTTTAATATGGGCGCAATGGAAAATAAGGGCCTGAATGTATTTAATTCAAAATATGTATTGGCTTCACCAGATACGGCAACGGATCAGGATTACCAGGGGATTGAAGGTGTAATAGGCCATGAATATTTTCATAACTGGTCGGGAAACCGCGTAACCTGTCGTGACTGGTTTCAGCTAAGTTTAAAGGAAGGTTTTACTGTTTATCGTGACGAAGAATTTAGTGCCGATATGGGATCACGAGGTGTTAAGCGAATCGAAGATGTTAATGTTTTACGTACTCACCAGTTTAGAGAGGATTCGGGTCCTATGGCGCATCCGATTCGTCCCGAGTCCTATGTGGAAATTAATAACTTTTATACGGTAACGGTGTACAACAAGGGTGCAGAAATTGTTCGCATGCTTGCTCATCTGGTCGGGCCCGCAGGTTTTAGAAAAGGCACAGATTTATATTTTGACCGTTTTGATGGGATGGCCGTAACGACGGATGATTTTGTAAAAGCCATTGAAGATGCGAACAGCACAGACCTTTCTCAATTTAAACGCTGGTATAGCCAGGCGGGGACACCAGTGCTATCTATATCCCAGGAGTATGACGCGGATAAGAAATTATTTCGGTTAAACATAAAGCAATCATGCCCGGCAACCCCCGGGCAGGAAGAAAAATTGCCGTTTCATATCCCGGTTGCAGTGGGGCTTCTAGATCAAAGTGGTAAGAATATCCCCATAAAACTCTCTGGAGTAACAGATGCCCCGCATGATACGGGCACGTGCGTTTTAAATGTGTGTGCAACGGACAATGTTTTTGAGTTTGTGGACGTTCCCTGTAAGCCGGTGCCATCACTGTTGAGAGGTTTTTCTGCACCTGTGAAGCTGGAAACAGACCTTAATGATGAACAGTTATACTTTTTGATGGGCAATGATACTGATTCATTTAATCGTTGGGAATCTGGTCAACAAATAGCGATTAAAATAATACTGTCATTAGTTAGTGATTATAAAAAATCCAGAGAGCTGGTTTTAAGCCAGGATTTTATTGCTGCCATTGAAAAAACCCTGCTGAATGACAGGCTGGATCCTGCCCTTATAGCGGCGGCTGTGACCCTGCCGTCAGAAGCCTATATTAGTGAATTTGTCGATATTATAGATCCAAAGGCTATTCATGAAGTACGTCGATTTATGATGATCTCAATAGCAAACCAGCTCAAGCTAACGTTATTGAAAATATATCAAGAAACAAAAGATGAGGGTGAATATCAAATTGATGCGACAGCTATAGAGCGACGTTCACTGAAAAATACCTGTTTAAGGTATCTTTCGGTACTGGAAGATACCGATGCAGTCGTGTTATGTGAAAAGCAGTTTGAAGCGGCACATAATATGACGGACGTTATCGTTGCGTTATCCTGCCTGGTAAATTCTAACGGTAAAGAAAAGGAAATCTCGCTAGCATCATTTTATGACAAGTGGCAACAAGATCCATTGGTATTAGACAAGTGGTTTAGCATACAGGCTACATCACGGCTGGATAATACCTTAATGAATGTAAAAGCTTTAACAAAGCATCCCGCGTTTTCTATTAAAAACCCTAATAAAGTTCGTTCGTTGATTGGTGCATTTTGTAATGCTAATCCGCTAAGGTTTCATGATGCCAGTGGGGCTGGTTACGAATTTGTAGCGGACATTATTATAAAACTGGATGCATTAAATCCACAGGTTGCTGCCCGCATGAGCAATACATTTAGTCAGTGGCGTCGATATGAGAAAGGTCTTCGGGATAAGATGCGTGTTCAGATGGAGCGAATTATGGGTGAAGAAGGATTGTCGCGTGATGTTTATGAGGTAATGTCTAAAAGTCTGTCCGATTAATTTTTATTTTATTCTGATTGTTGTCTGGCTTCCTGATGGTATGAGAGCCTTTTGTTAAGGCATAAATATGGTGTCTTCCCTTTATATTAAAACAGTGATTGGTGAGGTTTTATCAACCAGCGTGTTATAGAAGCCGACACTCTGTTTCCCGGAACGATTAATGTCACCGTCTGAGCAGGCTGTTAATGACAACAAAATAAATATAAAACTATTTTTCATATCAGTGTTGGTGTACTAAGGGTCAGTAAGTCAACGACCACAGCATTTTTTATACTTTTTGTTGCTGCCACATGGGCAGGGGTCATTTCGGCCAACTTTTGGAGTATCTCGGCGGACGGGTTTTTGTCCCTTTCCATCTATATAATACCAATGATCATTTTCATGAACGAATTGACTAGTTTCATGTATATGTGAGGTTACTCCTTTAACATCACAGGTGGCGATAAATTCAACGATTCCATTTGAATCATTTTTTTGGCCTTCTTCGGTGCGAAGAATCTCAAGATTTTTCCACGTAGTATTATCATCATCGCTGGGATTGGCTTTAGGTCGCGTTTTTGGATACCAGGTATCAAGCAGGTATTTATCATTTTGGAAATAGTATGCGCTGTACCGTGAGCGCATTAATTCCTCAGCAGTCTCGGGTATTTGTGTGCCATCAATGAAAAGACCACAGCATTGGTCGTAGGGAGTCGAATTTCCGCAAGGGCAATGTTTAGATGTACTCATGTTTAACCACCATTTTTGTTTTATAAAATCTAACTACTCTATTGTTACACGCAGGATACCCTGAGAGAACTTTATTAACCGTTCATTCTTTAAAATTTGTGCGTAATCTGAAATATTATTTTTGTAGGAATATTCAAGTGCAGAGGTAACTTTGACAGATTTATTATCATATTGAGCCATATAGAAACCTGAAGGAGAGTGCGTGCCACGAATAAAGTTAAACGCGTGTTTAGCACTCCAGGATGAAGGCACCTCGAAATTATTAGCTGATGGGTACGGGTAATAACTGGCGTGAGATTCATCCTGGCGTTTGCCACTGAAATTTTGTGTATGACCCGTATTAATGAATGCCGTGAAAAGACTGGCGCCTGTTTTTGCCAGTGTTATTTCAATATCACGCCGATTAAAACCTCCCTCGAATGGACAGATTTTTTGATTGACGATTGGGCCGGCATCCATCTCTGATGTAACAAAATGTAAAGTAACACCTGTTTGTGATTCATTATTGCGTAGTTGCCAGAATATTGGGTCTGGACCCCGGTATTGAGGTAACAGGGAGGGATGTATATTGAGACAACCTGATTGTGGCCAATCTATGATGGTCGCGGGTAATCGGTACGGGAAACAGGCAACGAGAATATAATCAGGGTGTTTAGCTTCATCCGAGATAATTGAGCTGAGTGCCGATTGATTTGGTATGTAATGAATAGGTATGCCATGGTCACGCGCCAGTGT
>JAUWLO010000065.1 GCA_030613605.1 Gammaproteobacteria bacterium
GTGGGACTATGACTGTAAAGATGAATACCGTATAGAATGTAGCAAAAGTAACTTGAGGTTTTTTCCTATGCCAGCTCGTTTTAGCCAATATTTTGTCTCCTGCCTTTGTACATTGATACTTGTCAGCTTTATCAACAATACCTATGCCAGTTCATCTGATAACTCTGCAGCCCCTGATTTTTCCCTGCCCATGATTAACAAGGACGGCAAGGTAACGCTCAAAGAGCTCAGGGGTCACGTGGTGTATGTAGATTTTTGGGCCACCTGGTGCCCACCATGCCGAAAATCTTTCCCGTGGATGGAAGAAATGCACACTCGCTATCACAAAGATGGACTCATCATCGTGGCAATTAGCGTCGACGGGAAATACGAGCTTGCAGAAAAATTTATCCAGGAACTCAACCCCAGCTTTATCAGTGCACATGACCCGGGTAAAAAGGTCGCTAAACTCTACAAACTGCGCGCTATGCCCAGTTCGTACCTCATCGACCGCAATGGAAACATAATCAGCACCCATTTGGGTTTTAGAACCAGTCGAAGCAATAAAGTAGAAGCCGAAATTAAAGCAGCCCTCAAGCAGCTCTTAATAAAGTAAGCTGAATACAGTCATTCGTTTATATGAACATTTCTCTTCGATTTTGTATTTTCTTTATCGTTTTCTACGGGTTAGCCGCCTGCAGTCTGGAACCGGTGGAACCCTGGGACCGCGATATACTGGCACAAAAGAAAATGCAGTTAATTCCTGACACGCTGGAAAACTATGCGGATGAACACATTTACTTCAGCAAGGAAGCGTCGGTAGGAGGCCAGGGAGTTGGTGGTGGTGGTTGCGGGTGTAATTAATGTCGAAAAATATTCCGCCAAATACTCATCGGCACAAGAATGTAAAACGCATTCGCGAATCATTAGCGCTTGCTACCTGTTCATTACTGGTTACGTCACCTCAACCATCAATGGCAGAGGAATATCAGGCTCCATGGGAAATTGACAGCTCACTGTTAATCTATTCAGAAAGGGACAGAGTAAGCGCCTTTAAACCGGTACTCGCTTTGCGTAAGGAGATTGGTGACGATGAATTTATCGGGTTTCGATTTGTAGCCGACGTGTTAACCGGGGCATCACCCAATGGAGCGGTGCCAACAGATACAGCACAAACGTTTACTTCACCTTCTGGTGAAAGCTCATACACCACGCCTGCCAACGAAATACCATTGGATGATAGCTTCGAGGATTTTCGACTAGCCATTAGTGCAGATTGGGAAAAACCACTCACCGATACCCTAAAGGGAGTTTTTGGCTTTAATTTTTCCATTGAAACTGACTACACCTCAATCGGCCTGTCCTCCACCTTTTCTAAAGACCTTAATCAGAAACAAACAACACTCACAATGGGTGCATCGGTAAACTTCGACAAAGTAAATCCGCAAGGGGGTAAACCAGAAGGTTTTACCACCATGCCCACTCCTCTCTTCCCTGGGCCTCCACCTCCTCCGGGTGAAGACGATGAAGATGGTGATGATGATGATGGTTTTTTCAAAGGGGAGTCAAAAAATGTCGGTGAGCTGCTCATAGGTGTCACGCAGATCATCAATCGCTTTACACTAACCCAGGTGAATTACAGCATTGGAAACAGTAGCGGTTACCTAAATGACCCATACAAAATACTCAGTGTGCTGGAAAATGATGGCAGCGGAGATCTGCGCACTGGCGACAGCCCCTATGTATATGAAAAACGTCCCAGCAACCGAACCTATCAAAGCATTTTCTGGAAGGGAGTGCATCAACTAGCCAACGAAGATGTTATCAATATCTCTTACCGTTATTTCTGGGACGACTGGGACATCACTTCCCACACAGTGGATTTACGCTATCGCTGGGAAATTGGTGGCGGTCATTACTTACAACCGCATGTGCGTTATTACCAACAAAATGCCGCTAGCTTTTATCGGCAAACGTTAATCGATGGCGAAGAACTCACGCTGGACTACGCCAGTGCTGACTACAGACTAGGCAACTTCACCACCCAGACACTTGGCCTAAAATACGGCATCTACTTCGATAATGGGGCCGAAATCAATTTCCGCGTTGAAACCATGCGACAAAGAGGTGAAACTGAGAGCAGCGATGCCATAGGTAAACTCCAAAATGTAAATCTATACCCCGACATGGATGCCAGCATCATACAGGCTGGAATATCGCTGGATACCGATATCATTTCAAAATTTTTGAACAAGGCATTCAGAAACAACTAAAAATTAATGTGGCAAATAATAATATGCGTAACTTCGTACTAGACTCCAGACTTGCCAATGATTGCTATGTTTTGGGGAAACTAGATCTCTGCCTGTTATTATTAATGAACAATTCACTGGTGCCGTGGTTTATTCTGGTGCCAGAGTCACCTGAAACAGATATGACCGACTTGTCAAAAACCGACCAGTCAATCCTGCTGAAAGAGATCAATCTGATAGCTGGATTTGTAAAAGGCAATTTTGATATACCAAAACTCAATATTGCAGCCATCGGCAATATCGTTAACCAACTGCATATTCATATTGTTGGTCGTTCTCCCTCGGATTATTGCTGGCCAAATGTTGTATGGGGTACAAAAGAAAAAGAGCCCTATACGGATGAGCGCGTGAAGGAAATCACAGAACTGCTCAGCGAACAGATTGGCAATCAACTCACTAGCCACATATAACCAATCTCACAATGCCAACCCTGGAACAAAAGCAGGACTATTTCGCTGGCCACTTCAACGCCATGGCCAGCCCCTGTGAAATACTTATCGACACAACCGATGAAGTTATTGCACGCCAGATAACCAGCATCGCAGAAAATGAAGCTAAACGCATCGAACACAAACTAAGTCGCTACCGTGAAAACAACATTATTCACCAGATCAATTCGGGCAATAAAGTCACCGTAGATGATGAAACTGCACGCTTACTGGACTATGCCGATAAATTATTTGAATTGAGCGATGGTCTGTTTGATATAACAGCAGGCGTACTTAGACGAGCATGGCAGTTTGATGGCAGTAATAATGTCCCCGAACAAGCTGATATTGATTTTCTTTTGCCATTGGTAGGCTGGAAAAAAATACAGTGGGAAAATCCCGATATCACTTTACCCGCAGGCATGGAAATTGATTTGGGCGGCATAGGAAAAGAGTATGCTGTCGATCGAACAGCCAAATTAGTGCAATTATTTTTTGATAAACAAGACCACAATCAACAGCAGGTTTCTGTGCTACTCAATTTTGGAGGCGATATTGCGGTGTTGACCCCAAAAAACCACCCGGGCCGAAGCTGGACCATTGGTATTGATACGGGAATTGATGGGGACGCCGTTGTTGGTAGCAAAAATAATACCCACACGTTAATTGCATTAACTGCTGGCGCAGTTGCCACCAGTGGTGACAGTCGGCGTTTCCTGATCAAAGACGATATACGATATGGCCATATCCTTGATCCTCGCACTGGCTGGCCTGTTAAAAATGCCCCTGCATCCGTCACTGTTGCGACTGAAACCTGTACTGATGCCGGGATGTTGAGCACCCTCGCCCTGCTTCACGGCTCCGAGGCCGAAACATTTTTAAATGAACAGGGGGTAGACCACTGGTTACGATGGTAACCCCATCAGTTAATATTCAAACGTAAACTCAAATCCTTATGTTTTATATTGCGACTTTCTGTTGCGTCTTTCTGTTGCGTCTTTCTGTTGCATAATGGAAAAACTATCGTTAGGATTTACCTATGTGCTTTTCGTAAAACCTCTACTCGGATGTAAAGGAGAAAAAGTGTCAGCCAACCTTACGCAGAACCTCACGCAAAAAGACCTCTCTCACCCCACCGTTTTTATTGTTGATGATGATCCTGATATTCGTGACTCCTTAAAATTATTTATTGAGTCTGTAGGTTTCCAGGTAGCAACATTTGATTGCGTGCATGATTTTCTTAGCGCTTACCATCAGGACATGCCGGGCTGTGTAATCCTTGATGTTCGGCTACCTAAAATCAGTGGCCTGGAGCTACAGGATCATTTCCAGAGAAAGAATGTACATATTCCAATTATTTTTTTGACAAGCAATAGTAATGTGTCCATTGCGGTTCGCACCATGAAAGCTGGCGCTATCGATTTTCTGGAAAAACCTTTTGATGAACAAATGCTCCTGGATAGCATACAGAGAGCAATGGGGGTTGACCGAAAAATACGAGAAACAAAACAGCAACATTCCAGGATTATGGAAAAAATCGGGAATTTGTCTCAGCGAGAGGAAGAGGTTTTACGATTCCTTATCCAGGGAAAAGCCAACAAAGTGATTGCCAGCATTCTTGGCCTAAGCACAAAGACTATTGAAACCCATCGTGCTCACATTATGCGGAAACTGGGAGTCAGCTCTATGGCCGGTTTAATGTGGATGGCAATTACTTCCGGGGAATATCGGGAAGTGCCCGAGCAGCTACCATTTACGCCATTAGACCCTGTTCAGCAGTCTATTACGTTGTACTAACATATTAGGACTAACAATTCAGGACTAACGCTTTTTATCTTTTTTCTTCACGAATTTTTTAAGGCGCTGACGTTTGTCAATTTGACGTTTGGTCAATTTATTTTTTCTGCCCTTAAATGGGTTGTCGCCGGTTTTAAAATCAATACGGACCGGCGTTCCTTCCAGCTTTAATACCTTACGGTAAATATTGGCCAGGTAGCGTTGGTAAGCAGCGGGAACATCCTTTGTTTGATTACCGTGGATAATAATAGTTGGTGGATTTCTGCCACCCTGGTGAGCATAACGTAACTTAATACGTCGTCCACGAACCAGTGGTGGCTGATGATCAGCCACCGCTTTTTCCAGAATTCGTGTTAGCTCGGGCGTTGGAAAACTCTTTGTTGCGGAAAGGTAGGCTTTTTGAATCGGCTTGAATAAATCACCTACACCCGAACCATGCAATGCTGAGATAAAATACATACTGGCAAAATCCACAAATTGCAATCGCCGCCCTAACTCATACTTAACTCGCTCCCGTTCTGAGCTATCAAGACCATCCCATTTATTAACCGCAATCACTAAAGAGCGACCTTTATCCAGCACAAATCCCAGAAGGTGAAGATCCTGATCGCTAATCCCCTGGTGGGCATCGATAACCAGTACCACCACATGAGCTTCCTCGATTGCCTGCAATGCCTTTATAACACTGAATTTTTCCAGCTTATCGTAGACTTTCCTGCGGCGACGCACACCGGCGGTATCAATAAACGTGTAACGCTGCCCCCTGCGCTCGAACGGGACAAAGATGCTGTCACGTGTTGTACCCGGCAAATCAAAAGTTAATACACGTTCTTCGCCTAATATTCGATTAATCAACGTCGATTTACCCACATTAGGCCGGCCAACAATCGCAATTTTTATACCGTGATCATCTTCCTCTGCTTCGCTCTCATCCTCGGGAAGCTCGCTAAGTACAAAATCCATGAGGTCACGCACACCAGCACCCTGACTCGCCGTAATGCCATAGGGTTCCCCTATGCCCAGGTTATAAAAATCGGCAATCACTACACTGGCCTCGGAACCGTCGATTTTATTGACGATCAGGTAAACTTTTTTGCTTGAGCTTCTGAGTTTTCTGGCAATCTCATCATCACCCGGGTTTAAACCATCGCGCGCATCAACAAGAAATAAAATGACATCTGCTTCTTCAACCGCCAACCAGGCCTGATCTGCCATAAGTTCATCAATACCTTCGGCATTTCCCGTCATGCCCCCGGTATCCACTACCAGATAAGGCCTGCCTCCAAGTTTTCCATCACCATATTTACGATCACGCGTTAACCCTGGTTGATCTGCCACCAAAGCATCACGCGAGCGTGTAAGACAGTTAAAAAGTGTCGACTTTCCAACATTGGGGCGCCCAACAAGGGCGATAACCGGTTTCATCGTTTCTTAAACCTGGAATTAACCTATTTTCAAATTGTGAATAATTTAACAGAAAAATTAATGCGTCTTCGAGTCTACCTGGAATGCTGCAAATGCTCCGGTATTATCACGAACATAGAGGATATTGTTCATTACATATGGCGAGACAGTAACCAGTCGTGGAAATCCTTCACTCTCCACTTCGTCAGAAAACACACCAAAATCTGGTTCGCGAGCCTCATTCCAGACGTCATCCATATTTTGTCTGGCAACAATCTGACCATCATCAACGGACAACCAGTGCATATAACCTTCAAAATCTGCGACTATTACTGCATCGTTCATTACCACAGGGCTACTGATGTGGCGTCCTGTTAAATTATCCTGACGCCACAGTGTTGCCCCAGTACGTGCATCCAGAGACCACACCTGTCCTTTAGTATCACTGATAAATATTTGGTTAGCTGTGACAGTAAGACCATTATAGGAAGACATTTTTCGAGCCCACTGAATAGTGCCATCCACTATTGAAACAGACGCAACACGCCCCTGGTAACTGGCGACATAAACACTGCCATTCGAAGCCTGAAACAAACCATCAATATCAGACAACCGTTCCAAATCTGTCCTTCCTCTAGGGACTGTGATTGCCACTTGCCAGTTCAACTCTCCCGTTTTGGTGTTAAGTGAAACCAATTTACCATTGGCAAAACCGGCAATAATCTGATTCCCTTCAAGAATAGGGGTTGCGGTTCCACGCAAGGTTAACTTGGGAATATCGTGACTATAACTCCAGATAAGTTTCCCGGAGGCCGTATCCAGTGCAGTCATTTTACCGTCTATGGATTGTACAAATAAGGTATGCCCCGAAACCAACGGTGACGCTAGCACTTCTGACGTTACGCTAACACGCCAGCGTTCGACACCGGTATTTTTATCCAGTGCTACAATTTCTGCATTACGGGAGCCAACAAAAATTAAGTTTTTACCAACACCCAGACCACTGGTCAGATTTTCATCGAGAGAAACTGACCATAATAAATTGCCGTTTTCCATATCCAGCAGACTAACATCACCATTAATACTGGCAATATACAGTTTATTACCCTCAGCGACGGGCGGCAACTGGGCGTGCGCATATACAGGCACCTCACCCGTCTTCTTTATCCACAACGGGACTACCGTTAATTTGGTATCAATAGGTGTCAGTTCTTTTGCACTGGAATAATCTTTAGGTGCAGAACCACAGGCTGCCAACAGTACCACCAGAAAAATGGCTGCAATAAAACGCATAATCAGGATATACCCTCTTCTGTACTTGTCACGGCATTGACCGAGCCAAGATCATCCAGTTTCATCTGCAAACTATTACGATCCGAAGCTGACGGCAACGACTGCTTCAGTGCTCGTGTATAGGCTGTACGTGCAGATTCTGTCTTGCCATCGGCAACATAAATGTCGCCTTTTAACTGTTCATAGGCAGGCGTGTACGTTCCGGTATCGGCTACATCCAGCAAACTCAAAGCCGCGGTGGTGTTTTTTTCTGCTAACAATATCCGGCTCAATCTCAGTCTGGCTTCATGCTTCACTATTTCCTGGGAGGCATTATCCAGAGCCCAACGTAAATGCGATGAAGCTGCGACGAGATCACCAGCATCCATTTTAATCCTTGCCATTGCCAGGGCAGCCAATGCCGCATAAGGAGTATCTGAAAATTGACCGAGCAATTGTGCGCCATGAGTAGTCGCCGCATCGATATTTCCCGATATTATTTTTTCCTGCATGTTCAGATATTCAGTAGATGCGGTCTCCATATAGGCATTCTGGCCATCAATCCATGCGCGACCACCTACCAAAGCAGCAATACCTATCGCTACACCACCAATAAGAGACCACCTGTTCTCTTTCCACCATTTTTTGATGGCTTCAACTTGTTGCTCTTCTGTTGAATGAATTTCCACTACGTTATCTCCGCGCGTTTAAACATTAGTAATAATTAGTTCGAAAAATTTAATCCAGCACCACCAAAATAGTTAATCAGCCATTCCGATAATACACTCTGCTCTACTATTTCCTGTGGTTTGTCTTCTCTCAAATATTTGATGCTGATTGTCTTACTGGATATTTCATCATCACCCAGAATCAAAGCCACTTTTGCGCCACTTTTATCTGCCTTTTTAAACTGACTTTTGAAACTACCACCACCACAATGCGTCAGGATTCGCAGACCTGTAATTTCATCCCGTAACTGCTCTGCCAGCACAAGCCCTGGTTGTTGCGTAATCTCACCCACCAGCACAAGATAAACATGGGGCAAATGATCTGGCTGGAGATTGTCACGCACTAACACCAACAACCGTTCCAGGCCTAAAGCAAAACCAGCAGCAGGAACAGACTTTCCTCCAAGCTGTTCTACCAACGGATCAAAACGTCCACCGGCACACACAGTTCCCTGCGCACCTAATTTATCCGTAACCCATTCAAATACTGTGCGACTGTAATAATCCAGCCCACGCACCAGACATGGATTGATTCGGTACTTTACCCCCGCAGCATCCAGCAAACTGCACAGGCTATCAAAATGTTCCTGTGACTCAGTATCCAGATACTCCGTTAATTTGGGTGCGCCCTCAACCACTGCTCTCATCTCAGGATTCTTGGTATCCAGAATTCGCATCGGATTGCTTTCCAGACGACGCAAACTATCTTCATCAAGCTGATTCTTATTAGCAGTGAAATATTCAACTAGTTTTTCACGGTAGACCTTTCTCGCCTCACTGGTTCCAAGAGAATTTATTTGCAGCTCGAGCCCATCCAGTCCCAAATTCTTCCACAACCGCGCCGTTAACAGGATCAGTTCCGCATCCAGATCCGGGCCTGTCATACCAAATGTTTCCACTCCAATCTGGTGGAACTGACGATAACGTCCTTTCTGTGGGCGTTCATGACGAAACATTGGCCCCATATACCACAATCGTTGCACCTGATTGTGTAGTAACCCGTTCTGAATGGCCGCGCGCACACAGGAAGCGGTACCTTCCGGCCGCAGTGTTAAACTGTCGCCATTTCTATCCTCGAAGGTGTACATTTCTTTTTCAACAATATCAGTAACTTCACCAATAGAACGTTTAAACAAATCTGTTTTTTCCAGAACAGGTGTACGGATTTCCTGATAACCATAAGCCATCAATACATCACGTATGGTCGCTTCCAGTTCCTGCCAATAGGGAGTGTCTTCCGGAAGAATGTCATTCATCCCCCGAACGGCTTGTATTATGTTCTGCGCCAAAAGCTTAATCTCGTCGAGTATTATTCTTGTTGTTGAAGAAAAAAGTTATTGCGCAACATGCTTGATGGCAATATTTTCCAGCTGATCCGGGTTTTCCTGGCGACGTTTAACTTCTTCCCGAACTGCTTGCTCCAGTTCATCAAGCAAATCTTCATTACTGACCTTATGATCCGGTTTACCACCCATATACAAAAGATTCGGCTCGCCACCTGTTAAACCAATGTCTGCTTCACGCGCCTCACCAGGTCCATTAACAACACAACCGATTACAGCCACATCCATCGGCTCCAGGATATCTTCAAGTCTTTCTTCAAGTGCATTGACTGTAGCAACCACATCAAACTGTTGACGAGAGCACGAAGGGCAGGCGATCAGGTTTATGCCTTTACTGCGCACGTGCAAACTTTTCAGAATATCAAAACCAACTTTAACCTCTTGAACAGGATCAGCTGCGAGGGAAACCCGAATGGTATCTCCAATTCCTTGCGCTAACAGCATACCTAAG
>JAUWLO010000081.1 GCA_030613605.1 Gammaproteobacteria bacterium
ATAGAGATGACTAAATCTGATGGTGACAGCAAGATTTTTCAGCCACCATTTGATGAAATGCAAAAGTATATGTGGGATGTTTCTTTGGTAATTGCATTCAGGTTAAGCAAGTGCTGTTCATGATATCGTTTTCTTTGATAATAGAGCACAGGCCCCAATTTGTTCCAGTTTGTTAAAGGGGGCTATTAAAGGGGTCTGACCCCTTTAATTCACCCCTTTAATTCATCTTTCTATAAACTGAAAAACCGGGTCAGAGTGATCTCAATCGGAAGTAATGTTTTTTCAGACGAGGTAACAAGCTTTTAGATTCTTCCGCCTATCTCTTTGATTTTCCAGGTTTTTTAAGCGAGTAATTCAGGGCTTTTTTGTAATATTAAAAAGTCGGGGGCACGTAGGCCTAAATGTCTGATATTTACACCAGAAAAAAAGGAGAGTAGGGTTAGGAAATGTAGGTGTTTTCGCATCAATACCCGAGGTAGAGACTATGCCGGCTGCGTTGCTGATATTACTCTTATCGCTAGTTACAGGTTCCTGTTTGGTCGTTACGCATACCTGGCGTAAGGCGAGACAAAGACAACAGGATTACCAGGAATTGAGGCAACGAGTTATTCGATTACGCCTATACAAGATGTTGACACATCTTGGCGCCAGTCTTGATGATTACGTCCGTAATATTCCAAAGTTAGAAATCGAAAAACATATTCACAATTGTGGGCAGTGTGCCCAATTTGAGACATGTGATACCTGTTTGAGGGATGGCAGGATCATCCTGGATATGAATTTCTGCCCCAATTACGGGTCACTCACCGCCCATAGCAGAACTATTGCGGCAAACAAATAGCAGCTACAAAATGAGCCGTCGTCTGACGACTCTACACAAAATAATACCTAACGAACGCTGAAAAACAAAAAGTAAATTAATTAAAGGGGTCCCTTTAATTCTTTATTGTGAGGACCGTTTAGGTCCAACTGCCCGACCATTTTCTAAATAACCGTTGCCAAAGTGTTGATGTGTTCTCTTCGAAGATAATGGCAGGGTCGGTGTGTACAACCAGCCAGTCTCCCCGATTAATTTGAGCAATTAAAGGGGGCTGAGTCCTTTAACTTAATCCGTGAACAAATACTTTCACCCTAGCAGGTTAAATGCAGTGCAGCGACGATACGGGCATATCTCTTTTGCAGCGGGTTGAGTGCGCTAATGGCATCCTGGGTGGGCGCATATTCAATTTGAATGTTTTTTGATTGTAGATATTTAATAGTCTCCTGTGGCACATCCATGCGGCCGTAATAGCCAGTACCCACCAGCAGACAATCGGGTTTGGCTTCGAGTATCTTGTCGAGATCATTCTTGTCCAGCCGGTGGCCTTCCTTGCGCCACCAGGAATCAATCACCTGTTCCGGTGTGATGATGACATCCGACGTGTAGGTATTCCCGTCTACAATTATCTTGCCGAAGCTGTATTCGTCGATATTCACTGTTTTTTAACCACGCTGCTCCCTGCCTGATTGTCTAATTATAGAAGCTAATGCTGGTAAAGAACTGAAATTGCTTGCCTGTTCCCGACGGGGATTGCACCTATAGTTAAGGCATGGGAGAGAATACACACGGACAGAGTTTGCCGGTATTAGCCTGTTCCGCCGCCGAGATTGTTGGCGCGGTGATGGAACAGGATTGTCGCGTATTGCTCTACGGCCCGCCTGGTATAGGCAAGTCAACATTAACGTCACAGTTGGCAGCAGCGCTTGTTGATGCTGGTCGTACTGCCTGGTGCCTCAGTGCCGATCCAGGCTCTCCCGGTTTTGGTGTGCCCGGTGCTGTATCCCTTGGTAAATGGGAGAGTAACGCCTGGCAAGTCCTGGACTTCGAGGCCTTATGCACACTCGATGCCGGTCGTTTCCGCTTGCCCCTGGTATCGGCGGTACAACGTTTGGCACAGATACCGGATGATGGTGTGATGTTGCTGGATGGCCCCGGTGTGGTGCGCGGTGTTGCCGGAAGTGAGTTGCTGGCGGCATTAACGGAAGCCGCAGGTATTGAGAAGGTGCTCGCCCTGGTGGTTCCGGGTAAATCCCTTCCGCTTGCTGATGAATTACATGCCCTGGCGCCTGAGGTGTTTATTGTTAATGCCGCGGAGGAGGCCAGGCGCCCCGGTAAAAAGGTCAGGGCACGGCAACGGACGGAGCAATGGGATGGCTATCTTGATGGAAGCTCCCCACAACAGACGGATATCACCATCGATATCACGCTCGATAACAACAAGGTTAATCTCATTGGTACACCGCCACCGGTTAAAGAAGGGAGCGCGTGGATAGGCAGACAATTGGGTTTTTTTCAGCACAACCATACCGTTGCGATGGGTGAGGTGCTGCGAATGGAAAATAATACCTTAACGGCGCGGTTACCGAATAAGGCGTTAGCGTTCGATACCGTTTGTGTACGTGATGCGCTACGCACCACGGAAGGAGTAATGGAAACGGCATTACCATTTACCGCAGAACCACTGGCGTACCTGCCGCCCTGTGATGTTTATGTGCCGGGCACCCAAAGTGGTGGGCCACGTGTTGTTGGCCGTGTGGGTGTGGTCGACCTGAATCTGGTGAATGGGGTCTTTGGTGATCCCTTATTACATGTTCGATTACGTCATCAACGGCGTAGCCTGCTATTTGATCTGGGTATGGGTGGGCGCTTGCCCGCGCGCATTGTCCATCAGGTGACCGATGTCTTTATCAGTCATGCGCATATGGACCATATTGGCGGATTCCTCTGGTTTCTTCGCTCGCGTATTGGCCTGTTACCCGCCTGTCGAATCTTTGGACCGCCGGGTTTGGCGGATCATATAGAGGGTTTTATTCAGAGCATCCTGTGGGACCGCGTGGCAGAAAACGGGCCACGTTTTGAAGTCATCGAATTACATGTCGATCATACGAAGCGTTTTTTGTTTCAGGTGGGACAGTCCGGGCGCGAGGTTTTCGAAGAGACAAGCATAGAGGACGGTGTCCTGCTTGAAGAAAAGGAATTTCGTGTGCGTGCGGTGACGCTAGATCATGGAACGCCGGTGCTGGCCTATGCCTTTGAAGCCGCCAGGGAGATCAATATTCGCAAGGATCGCCTGCTGGCAAGAAGACTGACACCGGGCCCCTGGTTGACCCGGTTAAAACAACAACTGATGGCCGGTAATAAAACGGCACTGATTCAATTACCCAACAATAAAGAAGCATCCGTTGCTGATCTGGCTGATGACCTGGTGCTCATCCGGCCCGGGAAAAAACTGGTGTACGCGACCGATTTTGCTGACACGACAGAAAACCGTCAACGTCTGATTGCTTTAGCCAGACATGCGCACACCTTTTTTTGCGAGGCATCATTCATTGAGGCAGAGGCTAAACAGGCATCTCGTACCGGTCATTTAACAACGCGTTCCTGTGGCGAGATTGCGACGGCTGCCGAAGTCGGCCGCTTGTTGCCATTCCACTTTTCGCGTCGTTATGAAAATAATCCACAATCCCTCTATGAAGAAATAGAAGAGTCGTGCGCCCGCCTGGTCAAACCCAGGACCATGAAGGTATTCGAAGTGGAAGAATTCCTCAGTGAAGAAGAAGTGCAAGTGTTAGATTAATCACCAATTTATTTATCACAGGCTTTTTATCACAGACTTTTTATTTCGGGAGTGCAGTTGTGATTGTTATCGATGGTTCCCTGGGTGAAGGCGGCGGCCAGGTATTGCGCAGTGCCTTGAGCCTGTCGCTATTAACCGGGCAGGCCTTCACCATGGCCAACATTCGTGTTGCCAGGCCACGTCCTGGTTTGTGTGCACAGCACCTGTCTGCTGTGCAGGCCGCCGCGCAGATCAGTCGCGCAGTGGTGGAAGGGGATCGAAAAGGATCTATGCAGATTAGCTTTTCGCCTGGCCCAATCGTGCCGGGTGATTATCACTTCGATATCGGCACCGCGGGCTCAACTTCGCTGGTTTTCCAGACGCTGCTGTTACCGTTGGCATTAGCATCGGGTGCATCCCATTTATCGATTACCGGTGGTACGCATGTCCCCTGGAGTCCGTGTTTTCACTATCTGGATTGGCACTGGGGGCGTCTGCTTTCAAGGATGGGTGTTCGCTTTGACCTCACCCTCGCCCGGGCAGGTTTTTATCCCAAGGGGGGCGGTGAAATTCAGGCCAGGATCCCGGGCAATGCCCCAATACAGGGGATCGATTTAGCGGAACGCGGGAAATTACTGCGTGTGCGAGGGCTTTCCGGTGTGGCCAACCTGCCACTGGATATTGCCGAAAGGCAACGCACCCAGTCATTGAGGCGTTTGCAGCATCTGGTGGCGAAGGCTGATGTGGATGTGGCGATCGAATCGTTTGCCGCCTATTCGAAGGGAACGGTGTTGTTGTTGCTGGCAGAATTTGAACATAGCCAGGCCTGTTTCTTTGCTTTGGGGGCTCGTGGCAAACCGGCGGAGCGCGTGGCGGATGAGGCGGTAGACGGTCTGGCCAGATTCCTGAAAACGGATGGAGCCGTAGACGGCTGGCTTGCCGACCAGATCCTTTTGCCCATGGCCATGGCGACTACACCTTCTGTGTTGTCTACCTGCGAGGTAACGCAACATTTACTGACCAATGCCGAAGTGATTCATCATTTCTTACCCGTCAACATTTCCGTTGATGCCTCTCCAGGTCAGGCGGGATTGGTTAGGCTAAATCCATAAATAACGACTATATTTATCTAAATAAGAGTCCTGCATTTTTTACCTCTTGTTCTGGATAATCACCTTTGGTCGTATCGGAGCAATGCCGTGACACTATCTGCTAAAGAACTTGTCATCGTCCGTGAGTCTGCCAGCGCCATTCTGGAAGAGCTGGAACTGGATGCCTATCTTTTTGAAGTGGAACCAAAAAATTCACATTACGAGCTATTAGTTGAATGCGCATGTGAAATCGATGGCGGCTGGGCATCGATGTCATTGATGCTACCAAAAGAGAAAGTGCTGGCAGGTTTTGATGATCTGGAGGTAAGGCGCCAGTTATTTGAATACTGGAACAAAAAACTCTCGGCCTGTAAGCGGAGGGTAGCCAGGGAGGACATTTAAACGGCGCCTAATATAAATAACACCTGCAACCAGCTAATAAAAACCTTCTAATAATGAGGGGGACAGGTCCAGGACGGTAACAATTTAGGGAAATCTGCTAAATGCCTGTGAACAACGAAGACATTGCCGTCATTTTTGATGAGATGGATGAAAGCCGGTTTAGATCAGCGTTTCGACAAATGAAATTTATGGTTGTTTGTCTTGTAGTACTGATTTATGCCGCCTCGACAGGAGGTGTTATGGCTCAAACGCAAGAAAATATTGCATTACCAAAGATTTTACCCGGCGATGAACAGGCCTTATCGCAACTATTAAAACAGCGGCGGTCTGTTCGTGAGTTTCAGGATGTATCACTTAGCCTGGAAGAAATTGGCCAGTTACTCTGGGCTGCACAGGGAATTACCCATCCACTTGGCTATCGTACTGCGCCCTCGGCTGGGGCTTTGTATCCACTAGAGCTTTATGTGGTCGTTGGTCAGGTAGAAGGTATGGATCGCGGTGTTTACCATTATCTTGCCAAAGAACAACGATTGGTAAAAACGTTGGATGGCGATAAACGGAAAAGGCTGGCACGGGCAGCCTATTGGCAATCCTGGATTAGTAATGCGTCAGCCGTGGTGGTGTTTGCTGCCGTTTATAAACGAACCACCCGGAAATATGGCTCGCGTGGTAAGCGTTTTGTACATATCGAAGTTGGGCACGCGGCGCAGAATTTATTTCTTCAGGCGGTATCCCTGGGATTAGCCTCGGTGGTTGTCGGCGCTTTTGGTGATGATGATGTAAAAGACCTGTTACAGCTTCCTGATGATGTGGAGCCCATGATAATGATGCCTGTTGGTAAAAAAGCGGGAAGATAAGGAAAGGTATTTAACAGGTTGGTTTCGTCTATTTAAGAAAGGAAGTTTTGTGTGCGTACCATGACTGACGAAAAACAACAGCCAGAACACTATATCAAGAAGGAGCCTAAGTTCTGCCGTTGTCGTGTGTGTCATGAACATTTCTATGGCGAAACGATCAAAGAGGCACGCCAGGCGTGCCGAGAACATGGCCATAAAGAGCACCCCGATTGGGGTGTGACGGTCTGTTTTTGTCCTGACTAGAAACCGGCCTGAGATGAGACACTGTTTTGTGCCAGGCTCGAGATGTATCTTGCAATTCGGGAGTATTGTTCTAAAGGTTATAGATAGGCTTTTGATTAAAGAAAATAGATAAGGAGGTGAACACAATGACTGAGTTTATTGGTACACAATCGTCAATTGATGTGTCTGAAAACAAGCTGGGTTTACTCTGTATTCATCAGGAGTCTGAGTCAGGAGAGGTTCAGGATATTTTCCTTGACCTGCACCAGGCAGAAGGCCTTGCCAATTGGTTTACACAATATGTAAGAATGACTCGGGAAGAGCTTTCAGAAGAATAAGTCTGATGGCCTGTACCTCAATCAATAATTGGGGTCAGAGTAAATGTAGGATCACGACTACATGGATGTAGGAGGTAGAGTAATGCAGGACGATTCCATGGAAGGAATCGGTAGGGTCGAGTCTGGAACGGAGACCGAGCAATTACCGAGAGAGCACCCCAGGAGAATAATGGGGGACAGGCCCCAATTAATCTTTAAACGGTGCCTAAACTTGCGATAAAGTGTCATCATGACAAGTCTTTCTTTAATCGAGGCAGAGGCCCAACGTCTGGTCGGACGCTTACCCGAGTCACAGCGCCTGGTACAGCAGCATGCACTGGTTGTACTTTGTGAAACGCATTGGCACTCGCTGCGCGGACCACAACCGGTTACGCCATTGGCACAGACCCTATGGTCAGTTACACCACCGCTGGCGGATTTGTTGATGGATTTCTATGCCGGTGGTGATTCGCGACTGGATGAAATATTGTCTGGGCGCAATTTGGCGAGAGCGATGGCGTTGCTAGTGTTGGCAGAGATCGAGCGAGCTAACGAGTCAGGTGTGCATATCGCGCATGAACCCATGATGGCCTTTGAGACCGTCCAGCCCCCCATTGCACTGCTTGAACGTATCGCGGCATTGTTGCGTGGCACGCTCGAACCCCCGCGTTTGCATCCTCATGATAAGCAGCATGATGCAATGTGGAAAGCCCTGGCCGTGATCGCAGCACACACCCGGCGCCTGGATTTGGCTGCTGTGCTGGAGGTGATCCGTTTGCTTTCAGTTCCAACAGATCAAGCTGACTTTGTCTTCGATGCGGCATTGGAAAATCTGCGTGATGAAGTTGCTGAAGTCGGTATTCACTTTATGAATATTGATGATGACCACATACACTTTAACCAACATGGCCATGCACACAAACCCCTACGCGCCAGACGCCTGGGTGAAATGTTGATGGAGATCAGGCTGATCTGGTTGGGATAAAATAAATAGGGTCAGGACGGCCTGATAAACACCATGAAAGATCAACCCATCTTCATTACCCTACTGACTATCGAGCTGGTGATCCCCTATGCTCAGTCGCTCAAGGACAAGCGCAGTGCGGTACGGGGTCTCACAGATCGTATCCGCAATAAATTCAATGCCTCAGTGGCAGAGGTGGGTTACCAGGACAAATGGCAACGTTCTGTTGTGGCGGTCTGCTTTGTAGGTGGCGACAAACGCCACCTTGAGTTAGATGCGACCCGTATACGAACGCTTTGTGAAGAGGCAATGGATGTTGAAATTGCGGCCATCGATCAGGAGTGGTTGTAATCCGCCGCTCTCTGTTAAATGGGTGGAGGGAATAAAATATAATTACTTCGTTATCTTTTGCTTGCTGTCGATTAAATTTCAACCGGTTGAATACAATCGGGTTCATCGTAAGTAGGCTTATCCATACCCCGACTCTCCGGATAGGCTATTATAGGCGTGGCTGGATAGGTCTCAAGTAGTGAGGTGATAAGGTGATGGGACCCCTGGTTCATTATTTTGTGTGAATATTTTTGTTTTTGAGACGGTGAATATACAGTGACAGAATTCTTTTTTAATTACGGACTATTTTTGGCGAAAACAGTAACCATTGTGCTTGCGATTGCCGCAGTGGTGCTGTTTATTGTTGTTATGGCTGGAAGAAAACAGTCGGAAGAAAAAGATAATATTGAAGTCAAAAAATTAAATAAAAAATATAACGACATGGCAATGGCGATGAACGTCAATATGCTGCATAAGGAAGGATTAAAAAAATATCTTAAAGATGAAAAAGAAAAACTAAAAGGAATCGTTAAAGAGTTAAAGGGTGGGGCCCAGAAAAGGCGCGTCTATGTTGTGAATTTCCATGGTGATATCCGCGCCTCAGCAGTAGCCTCACTACGAGAAGAGATTACCGCTAATTTAACGGTGGCCACTGAAGATGATGAGGTGTTTATACGATTGGAGAGCGGTGGCGGCGTAGTGCATGGTTATGGGCTGGGGGCATCTCAACTGATGCGTGTCCGGGATAAAAACATTCCGCTCACGGTTTCGGTGGATAAAGTGGCTGCCAGCGGTGGTTATATGAT
>JAUWLO010000060.1 GCA_030613605.1 Gammaproteobacteria bacterium
CATGGTGGCTAAATTTCGGAAAGCTGACAGTGACACACCAATTGTGCTCATGGGATACCTGAACCCGGTGGAAGTGATGGGATACGCGGCATTTGCTGAAGCTGCCGCAAAAGCCGGTGTTGATGGTGCGCTGACCGTGGATTTACCGCCTGAAGAGGCCGACGAACTGGTAGCGGCGTTCAAGTCTCAGCAACTGGCCCCCATTTTCCTGTTAGCGCCCACCTCTGATGATACGCGCATCAAGCTGATCTGTGAGGTAGCCAGCGGTTACGTCTATTATGTGGCAGTGAAGGGTGTGACCGGTGCGGGAAATCTCGATGTGCAGGCGGTGGCTGATAAACTGCAGCAGATTCGCCAGCACACCACCCTGCCAGTGGGGGTCGGTTTTGGTATTAAGGATGCTGCTTCGGCCGCCGCTGTGGGTAATGTGGCGGATGCCGTGGTTGTGGGTAGCGCACTGGTTCAAAAAGTCGAAAGTGCGCAAAAAGTGAAGCAAGGAACGGCTCAACACGATAAAATAACAGACGATATAGCAACATTGCTGGGCGAAATGCGCGCTGCAATGGATACCTGATAGTTTATACATAGATTGCAGAAATCAAAATGGATAATGATGACAGTAATGATGGGCTTGATCCGGTAGACATAGCCAGACAAAAACGTAAGCCTCGTAAAATAAAAGAATCGTGGTCCGTAGAAAAACGGAATAATTATTTAATATTCAAATTGATTATTTTTACCGTGATAGCCATTATTTATTATTTTATCTATTGATATGGTTAGATGATTTCTTTAAGAAAATGAATAGAACTAAGGCATAAAATAAATACCATGAGCTGGTTAAAAAAATTAATTCCATCCCAGATACGCACCGCTGGTAGTCAGAAAAAAGCGGTCCCCGAAGGTCTGTGGGCAAAGTGCACGCAGTGTAATGCGGTGCTTTATCGAGCAGAGCTGGAGCGCAACCTGGATGTTTGTCCCAAGTGTGAACATCACATCCGCATCGGTGCACGTCGTCGCCTGGATATTTTTCTTGATGAAGAACCACGCGTAGAAATCGGCGCAGAAATTACGCCGCTGGATGTGCTTAAATTTAAGGACATCAAAAAATATAAGGACCGGCTCACTCAGGCACAAAAGAATACGGGTGAAACAGATGCCCTGGTCAGCATGATGGGCCAGGTTAAGGGTGTACCCCTGGTGGCAACGGCTTTCGAATTTAAATTCATGGGCGGCTCCATGGGGTCTGTAGTGGGCGAGCGTTTTGTTCGTGCCGTGAATACTTCGCTGGAACACAATATTCCTCTGGTATGTTTTTCTGCCAGTGGTGGTGCCCGTATGCAGGAGGCTTTGTTCTCACTGATGCAAATGGCCAAGACGTCTGCGGCTTTGGCAAGGCTAAGCAAGCGCGGCATACCCTTTATTTCGGTATTAACCGACCCCACTATGGGGGGTGTCTCGGCCAGTCTGGCTATGCTGGGTGATGTGCATATTGCGGAACCCAAGGCGCTGATTGGTTTTGCCGGGCCGAAGGTCATTGAGCAAACGGTGCGCGAAACATTACCCGAGGGTTTTCAACGCAGCGAATTTCTGCTTGAACATGGCCACATAGATATGGTGGTGAATCGTCGTGATTTGCGTGATCGTATTGCCAGTATGCTCAGTATTCTTACGGGACAACCTGCACCTTAATATTAGTAGCGAGTGTCTAGTAGCGAGGAAAGACAACCCACACAATTTTTCTGTCATTCCGGCTAAGGCCGGAATCCAGGGTGTTTACCGGGCTTCTGGATTCCGGCCTTCGCCGGAATGACAACAAAGAACCCATTAAAGATTCCTTTGTTTCTCATGTATCTTCACTTTATATTTGTCAAAAATGCGTTTTGAAACTCTACATGACTGGTTGTCCTGGCAGGAAACTCTACATCCCAATGAGATTGATTTGGGGCTTGATCGTGTTGCCCAGGTGCAGGCTCGTCTCGATCTGACAAATCCGAAATTTACGGTGATTACCGTTGCGGGAACAAACGGTAAAGGATCCAGTGTGGCCATGCTGCAGTCGATTTTGCTGGCAGCGGGTTATCGTGTTGGAGCTTATACCTCCCCACATTTTCTGCGTTATAACGAGCGTATTCAGATAAACGGTGTTCCTGTAGATGATGGTACTTTGTGTGAATCATTTGAGCGGGTGGATCAGGCTCGGGGTCTGTCCTCACATGAAGATTCGCAAAAAGTCTCGCTAACCTATTTTGAGTTTGGCACTCTCGCGGCCATTGATATTTTTCAACGTGCAAATGTGCAGATCGCGCTGCTGGAAGTAGGGCTGGGCGGACGTCTGGACGCGGTGAATATCCTCGATGCTGATGTAGCGCTGATTACGGCCGTTGATATTGATCATCAAAACTGGCTTGGCGACGACCGCGAAACCATCGCCAGAGAAAAGGCTGGCATATTACGGCCCGGGCAAGCGGCGATTTGTTCCGACCCAAACCCGCCAGCGGCACTGGTTGATGTTGCGGAAAAACTGGCCACGCCATTACTGCTTCAGGGTAACGATTTTGAAGCGACCATTGTTGATGCTGCTATTACTGATGCCAACAACGTTGAAAAACGCTGGAACTGGAGTGGGCTTGCCGGGCAGATGCTGGATTTACCCATGCCGGCTTTAGCAGGGGACTTTCAGGTGGCCAATGCTGCGGGTGTGCTGGCGGTAGTGGAGCAGCTTTATGAACATCGCTTTATTCCAAAACCCATAAACGAGCATGAGATTGCTCTGGGGCTTGAAAATGCCCGCCTGCCAGGGCGGTTTCAGATAATCGATGAAAAGCCTGTGCAAATACTGGATGTGGCCCATAATCCACACAGTGCCAGCGCGTTGGCAAATAACCTGAGGCAGCTACCTTGCCAGGGGAAAACCAGAGCCGTGCTGGCGATGCTGGCGGATAAGGATATTCCAGCGGTTATAGCCTGTTTGTCTGGCCTGGTTGATCAGTGGTATTTGGCTCCGCTGGATGTGCCCAGGGGGGCAGGAAGCCAACAGCTTATGGATGCGTTGGGTGGGCAGAATTCCCACATTTTTGATAATGTGATTTCAGCTCACCAGGCTGCCCTGAATGAGGCAAATCCAGAGGACAGGATTGTGGTGTTTGGATCGTTTTATACAGTAGCGGAAGTCTTGTCTCAGGCAGTATAATTGGCACCTTACTGACTATGGATAGTTGGCCATGGGTAGTGTTAACAGGATGGTTATAACAGGGTAGTTTTAGCGGAATGGCTTAACAGCATTAATAGTTACCATGTTTACTGACTAGCGAACCCTAATGATTACCTAATGAAAAAACACATTTTTATTATATTTCAGGAAAAACCGTGAACGACCAACTAAAGCAACGACTGGTTGGGGCGATTGTGCTGGTTTCTCTGGCTGTTATTTTTATCCCCATGATTTTACCTGGTGACGGCCTGGATGATTCCATGAATATCAGCAAGGTTCCACCTGAACCCGATTACCGTTTCCCTCCCCCTAAAAAGGCCCCCAAGGCGCCCCCTATGTCAGACGCGGTTATCGTGCCCATGGGTGATACAGAACCAAAAACCAGCACGCCAGCGAAAAAAACGAACAGTACCTCTAAAATTAAAGCTGACAGCAAAAAATCTGTTGTTAGTACTCCTGTCAAAAAACCGATTGTTAAGCCTGGTCAGGTTACTGCATGGATTGTTCAGGTGGGTAGTTTTACCAGCGCAGCGAATGCAAAGGCGTTGCGAGATAAGCTGCGAAAAATGGGCTACTCTAGTTTTGTCGAAGCAGTAAAAGTTAAACAGGGGATGAACTATCGAGTGCGTGTTGGTCCGGAGTTGACACGAGCGCTGGCAGATAAGCTACAGAAACAATTGGTAAAAAAGGCAAAGCTTAAGGGTGTGGTGCAGAGTTATCCGTAATGTTTTTGTCCATAAACTGTATGTTTATAAAGTAAGCACGCGAAATGATTTGGGTTGATATCGTCATTGCGGGCATTATTGTCCTTTCGGCATTGTTTAGTCTGATGCGTGGTTTTGTTCGTGAAGCACTTTCTTTAGCTGGCTGGTTGGCGTCATTTTGGGTTGCGTTAACATTCGCAGGAGATTTGGCAGAATCTTTTTTGTCAGGAATCTCGGTTCCTTCCTTGCGAGTTACGGTGGCATTTACCATCCTGTTTGTATTGACACTGGTAATAATGGCGCTGATCAATAAATTGGCAAGCCAGCTGGTTAAAAAATCCGGGCTTACCGGCACTGACCGCATGATAGGAATGATGTTTGGTGTTGTACGTGGTGCATTAATTGTTTCGGTGCTGGTTTTGTTGGCAGGCTTTACTGCTATGCCGCAGGACTCATGGTGGCAGGAATCAGTATTGATTGATGTGTTTCATGAGTTTGCTATATGGTTGCGATATACGTTGGACATGGATATTGCTGGTGTCTAATTAATCTTACGTAAATTTTGATGAGGTATCACTGATGTGCGGCATAATTGGTATTGTCGGAACAGAGAACGTTAACCAAAGCCTGTACGATGGCTTGACTGTGTTGCAGCATCGCGGGCAGGATGCTGCGGGTATAGTGACATGCGACCAGCGTCGTTTGTTTTTGCGCAAAGCGAATGGTCTGGTGCGTGATGTCTTTCGTACTCATCATATGTTGGGTTTACAGGGATCTATGGGTATTGGTCATGTGCGTTATCCAACAGCTGGCTGTTTTAGTTCCGCTGAAGCGCAGCCATTTTACGTGAACTCACCATTCGGTATCACCCTGGCTCATAACGGTAACCTGACTAACGCCGCGGAGCTCAAACGCGATTTGTTTCGTGCTGATCGCCGTCATATTAATACAGACTCTGATTCAGAAGTCCTGCTTAACGTGTTTGCTCATGAGTTGCAAAACGAAGGTAAACTTACTCTCGACCCTGCTGATATTTTCGAGGCCGTGTCAGGCGTTCACCGCCGTTGCCATGGTGCCTATGCGGTAGTTGCTATGATTACCGGCTATGGCATTGTCGGTTTCCGTGATCCCAATGGTATTCGTCCTGTTGTGTTTGGTAAACGCGAAACGCCACGTGGAACAGAATATGTAATAGCTTCGGAAAGTGTTGCTATTGATTCACTCGGATTTGAATTGATCCGTGATATAGCGCCAGGCGAGGCAGTATTTATTGATGTCAACGGAGCGTTGCACACAAAGCAATGCGCTAAAGAGCATCAGTTGTCGCCTTGCATTTTTGAACACGTATACTTTGCTCGGCCTGATTCGATCATAGATGGAATTTCTGTTTATAAGGCGCGTTTGCGTATGGGTGAGACGCTGGCCAATAAAATATTACGGGAATATCCTGATCATGATATCGATGTGGTCATTCCTATACCCGATACCAGCCGTACTTCCGCTTTACAACTTTCCTATGAGCTTGGTGTGGTTTATCAGGAAGGATTTATCAAAAACCGATATATCGGTCGTACCTTTATCATGCCTGGGCAAACACAGCGTAAAAAATCGGTGCGCCAAAAACTCAATGCCATAGAACTTGAATTCAAAGGTAAAAACGTATTGCTGGTTGATGATTCTATCGTACGAGGCACCACATCGAAGCAGATTATCCAGATGGCAAGGGAGGCGGGGGCCAATAAGGTTTATTTTGCATCGGCAGCACCGCCAGTAAGGCACCCAAATGTATATGGCATTGATATGCCTTCAGTTAAAGAGCTTGTCGGCCACAATCGAGATGTTAAGCAAATCGCAAAAGTCATTGGCGCGGACTGGCTGATCTATCAGGATTTAGATGACCTCATCGATGCTGTTCGTTACGATAAAGGGGATGTTAAGGTTTTTGATACGTCAGTATTTGATGGTGAATACGTGACTGGCGATATTACCCAGGATTACCTGAATTTCCTTGAAATAAAACGCAATGACAATGCCAGAAGTAAACAACAGGAAGGCAATAACGCAGTTATTGAATTGCATAATACAGCCTGATAACTGGATGAAATCGAAAATAGAAAAGGTGAAAACTTGACGAGGCCTGGTTACTTTACTAATCTTCACCCATACATTGAAACAAAGCGCCGATTTGATACAGCTTGCGGGCGCTTAAAAAATGCAGCTAAAGAGGGTAAGTGACGATAACAACCTGCTTTAGCCAATGCTGAGTGGGTTTTTTTGTGCCCGCTTGATTATTGTTTTATTAAAAAGTGAAATTTGAAGTATAAAATTGACGTGACGTTTTATTGAGGAATTGGCTATGTCAGATACAAAAAATAATAACTATGGATTTGATACGTTAGCTGTGCGTGCCGGTCATAACAGAACGAATGAGGGCGAGCATAGTGAGCCGATATTTACCACATCCAGCTATGTGTTTGATAGTGCTGCTCATGCAGCGGCACGGTTCTCTGGCGATGAGCCGGGTAATATCTACTCACGATTCACTAATCCCACTGTACGCATTTTTGAGCAAAGACTGGCAGCTCTGGAGGGCGGTGAGCGCTGCGTGGCGACATCGTCAGGCATGAGCGCAATACTGGCTACTTGCCTGGGCGTGCTGAAGGCGGGGGATCACATTGTGTCATCACGCGCTATTTTTGGTACCACGGTGGTCCTGTTTAACAACACGCTGGCTCGTTTTGGCGTTGATACTACATTTGTACCCCTCACTGATTTGGCAGCATGGGAGGCGGCTATTAAGCCGGAAACAAAACTACTGTTTCTGGAAACGCCTTCAAATCCGGTGACCGAAATCGCTGACATACAGGCGCTGGCTAAATTAGCCCGTGCCAATAATTGTTTGTTGGTGGTGGATAACTGTTTCTGTACCCCAGCCTTGCAGCAACCGCTGGCACTTGGTGCCGACATTGTTATTCACTCGGCAACTAAATACCTCGATGGCCAGGGCAGATGTATCGGTGGTGCGGTTGTGGGTAGTGAAGAACTGGTGGGAGGGGACATTTACGGAGTTGTTCGTACCGGCGGCCCCAGCATGAGCCCATTTAATGCCTGGGTTTTTCTAAAGGGGCTGGAAACATTGAGCCTGAGAATGGAAGCTCACAGCAGTCGCGCACAAATTCTGGCTGAATGGTTACAGGGGCAGGATGCTGTTGTTCAGGTGAATTACCCAGGGTTGAAATCGCATCCACAACACCAACTGGCATCCAGTCAACAGAGTGGTTTTGGCGGTGTATTGTCTTTTGAAGTAAAGGGTGGGCAGGAAGCGGCATGGAAAGTCATCGATAATACGCGGCTGGTTTCCATTACTGCCAATCTTGGCGATACCAAAACCACGATTACCCACCCAGCAACGACAACGCATGGTCGTGTTGATCCTCAGGCTCGCCTTGAAGCAGGCGTTACCGATGGTTTGATACGTATTGCAGTGGGCCTGGAAGATATTGCGGATATTCAGGCTGATCTTGGGCGAGGACTTAACAGTCTTTAAAGATTTCTAGTCAGGAAAAGATTTCAGGTTAACTGTTACTGGGAGGTTGGGCGACTAATCGTGCCTCAGGCACGCGGTCCAGAATTGCGGCTGGCAGCTCAAGACAGATACCTGGGATGGGCTTGACGCTGACCCATAACACATTCAGGCGTAAATTCAGGTCAGCAAAAACTACGGCGTGGTGATAATGCTCGAGAACTTCGTGAATTTGCTGAAGTACATGCTGGATATGGTGCTGTGGTTGTTTCCGTAGCTTTGGAATAAGCATCATGAAGTCACTTAAACGCTGGCCTTCACTGTCACGGGTAGGGACGTGGCTCCATAAAGGCCGTGCTGCTGATAAAACAGTATGGTGAGATAATTGTAGGTGGCTATTCAGAGGTCCGCGTAGTGATAGATTGTAGGTCATATTTTTCACCACATCCGTACGTAGCTTTATTCGTTAATGACAGTATAGCTTGGGATGTGGCTTATAACAGGCAGGGCGTGTGATAATTATTCTTGTGTTAGGCTGATTCTTGATTCAGTGGCAATTGCCTTGTCATTTTCACCGATAGATTTGTACAGTATGGCAAGCTCTGAAAGAACAACCTGTAAGGCAGGCTGATTTTCAATGACATGATCCGTATCCAGTATTTCAGCGGCACGTTCATACAATGGCAGTGCTTGCCTGATCAATAATGTAGTTTGTAATTCGCTATCGGCTGAAATTATATCGGAAAGCGCTTCATTGCTTGCAAAGCTGTCACCAGGTTCTGCCATGCGTGCCTGTAGGTGGTATACGTTAGCCAGGGTATACATTAATAATGCTAATTGGGGGTCGATTGGATTAAGCAGGTGTTCCGCTATATTTAATGCTTCTTTATATGTGCCGCCTGCAACATCATATTGTCCCTGGCCTACATAAAGTGTTGCAAGCTCTATAAGTGATTGTGCAACTTCTTTGTGTTCAATGCCTAAAGTGGATTTTTTGAATGCTACCGCGCGCTGCTGTATGCGTATAGCATCAGCAATTTTAGATTGTGCGGCGTAAGTGTTCGCCAGGTTAGTTAACGTATGGCCAACATATGGGTGAAGAGGTCCGTAATGTCGTGTCCACATTCCGATTGCCTGACGGTAAAAAGCCTCGGCTTTCTCGTAATCCCTGACATGTTCGTAGAGAACAGCAAGGTTGTAGATTGATTGAGCTACAGAGGTGTCATCAGAGCCAAAAGCATTAATCCTGATCTCTAATGATTTTTTATGCATGACCTCTGAGTTTTTGTAATCATTAAGGTCGAAGTATACGTTGCCCAGGTTAGTGAGTGCGATAGCAATATCTGGGTGGTCTGGACTGAGTTGATTTTCAAGTATATTTAGTGCTCTGGTCAGGTAATCCTTTGCGCCTGAAAAATTTCCCTGTGATTGGTTAACAATACCCAGCTTTAGTAGCGTATCAGCAGTATTTACATTGTTTTCGCCAAAGTAATTTTTGGTGAATTTATATGCGAGTAATGCAGTATTTTTTGCATTATCGAAATCACCGGCTTCGTAGAAAGAAATAAAACGCGTTGATTGCTCTGCCCATAAGGATTCAGCCATTTCAGTGGTTTCGTTGAGAGAGTCTGCTGAAATTGTTTGATCGGAAAATTGTAGTTCAATCGAGTGATTGAGAGCCGTGAAACCACTGCTGACGGGCAACAGTGATGTCATAAAAATAATTGCGATTTGTTTGGCTAGGGTGTTCATAAATACTTTATGTCTGATCGTTTCTTTACATATATTCCTTTGTTTAACTTACGTTTAACTATTATGAATAGACTGAAATTATGAATTATTGAATTAAAAGTATGTCGTTTTTAAGTTTTCTTAAAGAATCTTAAAGAATAACTAGGTACAGTTACTTAACGGCCAAATGGGGCAACTGCTTTAAAATATCTTTGAATTGCCAGCCCGCGCATAACGTCAGAAACTATTCTTAATCAGGAATAATGATTGTTTATTACTGTTTATTATAAAAAAACCATACAATATTAAAATAACCAACAAAAACCATCACTTGCAGGGAATACAGTCGAAAGTGGCAGAATGATGACGCAGAATAATGTGATGTGTTATGTGGCTGAACGCTAGTTGGGAACAACCAGTTTTATGCTTATTGCTATTGATCTTTATGGGAGGGGGTAAGTTTTGTACTGAAATTATCTATAAGTTTTTGCGCGGTGGTTAAATCTGCTGTATTTCTGCCTTCTCTGATATTGTTCAAACAAGTTTTGAGTGCTGAAATCGCATCCTCTATTTCATCCTGGCTAGTGTTTTGTTTTTTTCGATGATTTAAGATGTTCATCGCGATTCTCAAAGAAAGCGATTTAGAATTCTGACGCAATGCATATTCTTGTGCTTTATTAAAAAACGATTCTGCACCTAAAAAAGTACCTTTGTTTTCTGTTGTTGAAATTAGTTCGCCTTTTATCCG
>JAUWLO010000167.1 GCA_030613605.1 Gammaproteobacteria bacterium
GCCGGTAATGCTTTGTTCGCGGCTGGCGCGCAGTTGCGCCATTAGCTCACGAATTCTGTCATGCTCATCAACTCGTCCGTTGTGGAAAATGTCATGAAACAATTCACCAAAGGGCTGGTGATTTCGGGCCAGTGCTTTACCGGAAAGAACAAAATGGCTGCTGACGTTTTGTTCGTTATCAATAGCGCCCCGCATGCTGGTGTAGGCACCGATGCCGCCACTGACGCTGCTTTGACGAGCTTGCAGGGTCAGGTAATCCTGGTCTCCACAACCCAGTTCAGTGAGGCAGTTGGTATAATAGGGCAGTAGTTGCAGCAGTTCATCGTCCAGATTGGGCAGTTCAACCACATATTGCTGGTAGATCAGGCCATTGGTTGCCTGATTGTAAATACTGGCTGTGTGGCGTTTGATCTGCGTTTGTTTGCCAGTGGCGATATCCAGTTTATCCGGCACATCTTCCAGACCAACTTTGGGCAGGATGCTTTCATCATCCTCCTGGTTTTGTCGTTGTTCGAGTTTATTGGCAAGCTCAACAATATGCTGCTTCTCGGATTTGCTAAGGCCAGCTTTAATGGTGGCTAATCGCGCGGCTTCTTCTGTATTACGTTTCGCATCCAGTTTGGGGTCGGGGTTCATGGTTAATCGAACACGGTGGTTGTTTCCAAGAAGTTGTGTGCGGATAAGGCTGGGGATAAAATCAGGTTCTTTTATATCTTCACGCAGTTTCTCCAACACTGTTTCCAGATTGAGTGAAGCGAGGGCATCGCCGTAATGCACCGCTGTTGGTAAGGCATCCAGTATTAATTGCAGGCCGTAAGGGTAGTGGCCACCGCCAACTTCTCTTTGTTCCAGTTCCAGCTGGTGAAGGACAGCTTCCACGCGTTCTTTTTCAACACCGTCCTCTGCTACTTTTTTGAGTATGGACAGTATTAACTTCTCAACATCTTCGGCATTGTCGGGTGTGCAACCTTCCATGCCACAGGAAAACGTCATTTCACGGCTCGAGCTATCCAGGCCGCAAAGGGGCGAGGGTGCGGTGCCAAGGTCTGTAGTTTCAAGCGCAAGGCGAAGAGGTGAGGAGCTATCTTCCAGCAATACGCCGCTGAGTAATTCAGCCCTCAGGGAGGCGTACAGATCTGTTGCGGAACCCAGTAGCCATCCGATGACAATATGTGTTTTATCCCCATCCTGTTCTGATTCATCCAGGGCGTAACTTTCTTCAATATTGATAGGTTGCGTTAGTCGTATTTCGTCAGGAACAGAAACCTGTTCGCTGGATTTTTCAAAGCGCGATAACACACGGTCTTCAAATATTTTTTGCAGTTTCTGAGCAGGAATATCGCCATAGGTCATAAAAATGGCATTGGATGGGTGATAGTGTGTTTTATAAAATTCTTTTAGTTCATCATAAGTGAGGTCGGGAATGTCGACCGGTTCTCCGCCACTGTTAAAATGGTAAGTAGTGGTGGGAAATAAATTCTTGCTCAGGTTTTGCCACAGCGTACTGACAGGAGAGCTCATGGCACCTTTCATTTCATTGAAGACAACGCCTTTGAAAACCAGATCGCTATTGATATCGTCTGCTGTTTCAAATTCAAGACGATGGCCTTCCTGTGCAAAATCCAGCTCATCAAGGTTAGAGAAAAACACTGCATCCAGATAAACATCCAGAAGATTATAATAATCTTTACGGTTTTGGCTGGCGAATGGGTAAGCTGTCCAGTCGCTGCTGGTAAAAGCATTCATAAAAGTATTTAGTGATCGACGGATCATCATGAAAAACGGATCACGAACGGGGTAGTGTTCACTGCCGCACAATGCCGTGTGTTCGAGAATGTGCGCAACACCTTTGGAATCTTTTGGTACGGTGCGTAGCCCAACTAAAAAAACATTTTCTGTATTGTCTGCGGCCAGATGATAATGCAGTGCACCTGTTTTGGTGTGTTCATATTCTGCAATGGTAATGTTGAGCGAGTCGATTGTTTGACTGCGTTTATACTGAAAACTTGAATGGGGAGAGAGTTGTGGGCTTTGTTGAGCAGGGGATGCAATGGTGTTCATTAATGTTTCTGATTCCTTAAAATATTTTTTGACCGGCTGATTACAGTGCACGGATTTAAACGCATCGTGTTATTTATTGGCGGACGCTGTGTTGTGATTCATTCTTGAGATGAGGAGTTTGGCGTAGGCAGACAAATAATTCCATTCGCGTTTAATGTCATATATCTCATTTTTTATAGGGTTAAGGACAAATAAATCATCTATAACATGCTGCATGGATAATAACACGGCAGAGCCGGGTATCTGGGCAAGCGTTTCGGTTGCGTCTTGTTTGCGGGTGAATTTGGCTGTCTGGTTTAGGTCTTTGCTCATCTGGCGAAGCTGGTTCATTTTAAGCACGGTTAATCTGGTGGCCAGCGGGATATGCCGACCCTTGTTGGCAACCCCGGATTCAGCGAGTGTTTCCATTACAGGGCGATCAGGATGTAGGGGCGGGATGTTCGCGGCAACTGAAATATTGTGTGTGCAATAGTACTTAAAATACTGGCTGAATTTTTGGCCTCCAAATTGCGCCATAAAATCACGCGTCACCAATCGCTGGGATTTAGGGTCAAAGGTGACAATTTCCTCGTGTTCAGTCTTGCTTAACAACTCAAAATGAATACCCGCTGGAGGTTTAGCGGGTGTAAATATTTTTAGCGTATTGCGAATATTTTGCGTACTGGTTCTGTTGGCGACATCCGGCATTGCAGCTCTGAATGCAGCCCTTAATTGTGCGAGATAGTGATCCAGCTCCAGAATTCCAGGGCGATGACTGGCCAGATAGGCGGCGAGTGGTGCACTGTCACCCTGACTAATGAGGTTTTTCAGGTGCTTAACGCCACGTTCGTCCAGTCCGATGACCGAAAGCCCGGGAAAAAGTGTGATTCCCCGAGGCTTTGGCGGCGGTGGGGGCGCAGCTTTTATTTGTTGTTTTGCCGGTGCTCCGTCTTGTTGTTTTGCAGGAGTGCCATCAATTCTGGTGAGGGCGCGCTGGATAGCGACCAGGCACATAATTGTGCCCATGATGATTAATAGAGGATAAGGGCTTGTCATGCGCGCTGCAGTGTTGAGTATTCGGAAGTTATCAGCATGTTCGGCATTATACCCACCATTCTACCTGTCGTTTTGTCCTGTAACGAATAAAACGAACAAGCGAGGATGGAGGGGTTTAAAGCAGAAAGTTGAATTAAAAAGTGCCTCGATGACCACTGCTATTATTATAAATAATATCTATACATAACAAATAGTAATAGCTTTTAATTAAGGATTAACATGAGGTTTAACAACGTAGCGCTGAAAGTAATCCCGTGATAATTCCTGAGCCTGTTCAACCTGGTGAGGGGTCATTGTTTTGAGTAAGGCCTCACGTTCTTTACCTGCATCCTTTATCCCCTGTGAGCCTGCCAGATTGAACCAGACGTAAGCCAGGATAAAATCCTGCGGGACACCTTCACCCTTGTCATATTTGCGGCCTAGTGCAAACTGGGCATTTTCGTCACCTTGCTCTGCTGCCTGACTGAACCAGTGAAAGGCTTTCAGGCGATCTTTAGGAACCCCCAAACCATTGTCATAAATATTGGCGGCGACGGTTTGGGCTGTCAAAACATTCTGTTTGGCAGCCAGGCCAAGCCAGTGCAGGGCGATTTTGTTGTCTTCCTCGACGCCTTTGCCTTTGTGATACAAAAGACCCAGGTCAAGTTGTGCCTGGGCATATCCTTGATCCGCAGATTTCAGATACCAGTCAAGAGCAGCATTGAGGTCAGTGTCTACCACCTGGCCTTCTTCGTAGAGGTTGCCCATTTTGTGCTGGGCGGCTGAAATACCTTTATCCGCGGCCCTCTGAAAGTATTTGGCGGCCTGTTTTAAGGATTTTTTGGTTCCCAGCCCATTGGCCAATAATAAAGCCAGGTTGTAGTGCGCCTCGGGAATTTCTTTTTTCGCTGCAGTAACAAAACACTTTTCAGATTTTGTGTAATCACGATTCTTGTTTTCATCCATCGCATAAATAACACCCAGGGCATTTAAAGCGCCGTGGTGATTTTGCTTGGCGGCTTTTTCTAACCAGGGCAGGGCGGTTTCGAAGTTTCTCACCACACCTTCACCCTGCTGGTACATGCTGCCTATAAAAAACTGGGCATCAGCATCACCCTGATTGGCGAGCATATCGAATTCGTGTAGTGCGGTAACGTATTCCTGATCCTTGAAGGCTCTTATACCATCCCCCATACCGGCCCAGGCGGGAATGCTTTCTGCAAATTGGAGTGGTGATGGGTAGATAAAATCCAGCATTCTAGTGTTTTCTTTTGATGATGGTTTAAGGCGCCAGGATGATAATATTTTGGGTCGCTATGCCTGGCGATAGCTATACCTGAAATATCGGCAGTTTGATCAGGATCATGAGTCATTGCGCCTGAATTCAGAAAAAAATGAACCCCATCAAAGCCCTGGAGCAATTCGAAAATATGACCAAAGAGGTGCGTGCTCGCCTGGCTGAATGAGCACAGGGTTGGCATGACATTTATGGGAAACTCGTCCTTTGGGCAACTATTGGTGAACCGTCACGATTTATAATCACTTTTCATAATCACGATTTATAATCATAGTGCTTAATGTCTTTTCGT
>JAUWLO010000173.1 GCA_030613605.1 Gammaproteobacteria bacterium
GCACCCAGGTCATCTACGAAAGATGATTCGCTGTTAACTTCCTCTTCTTTTACACCCAGTTGTTCAACAACGATTTTCTTTACTCGTGCCTCGATGTCACTCATTTCGGATCAATCCTCCCAGTTAATTCTGATGCAGCCATTAGCTACGTGGCGCGTATTTTAGTGAAAACTGCGCGGGGTTACAAGCAATAATGTACTTTAATTTTAAACTTTATCTAATTGTTTTTACTCATTATTTAATTATCGACTGAAACTGGTCACGTCTAAGCCATGTACATTCCGCCATTTACATGCAAAGTCTCACCCGAGATGTAAGCTGCGCCCGGAGACGCCAAAAATGCCACAGCAGACGCTATTTCCTCTGGGTTCCCCAAACGCTTAAGGGGTATCGCGGATAATAAGGCCTCTTTCTGAGCGTCAGGCAACGCTTTGGTCATATCGGTATCAATAAAGCCAGGCGCAACAGCATTCACCGTAATACCACGAGCCCCCACTTCACGCGCCAGGGATTTGGTAAAACCAATCAGTCCGGCTTTTGCAGCAGCATAATTGGTTTGGCCTGCATTACCGGAAGCCCCCACAACAGAGCTAATACTGATGATTCGTCCCTTACGAGCCTTGGTCATGGCCCTCAAACAGGCTTTTGACATTCGATAAACGGAAGTAAGGTTCGTGTTTATAATGTCATTCCATTCATCTTCCTTCATGCGCATCAACAAATTATCGCGGGTAATACCGGCATTATTAATCAGGATGCTAGGGGCACCGAAGGCTTCTTTCATCTCTGTCATCATATGGTCAACGGATTCCTGCTGAGTCACATTCAACATCATGCCCTGGCCTTTAATAGAGCTCTCTGACAGGTATTGGCTAATAGCCTCCGCACCTTTATCAGAAGTCGCCGTACCAACAACCGTTGCACCTTGTGCACCCAACGCAAGTGCAATTGTTTTCCCAATACCACGGCTTGCACCCGTGACTAATACAACTTCACCTATTAATGATTGATCACTGGACATCATTGCCCCTCCGTCTGAACTGACTCTATCGCCTTTTTGAAGTTATCAACGTCTAAAGTTGATAACGCGGTCATTTGTTTATTAATTCGTTTGTTTAACCCCACAAGCACTTTACCGGGCCCACATTCCACAATATTTTCTATATCTTGCTTCGCAAAGGTATTGATAGTATCGACCCAGCGAACAGGACTAAATAATTGACGCTTAAGCGCATTGCGAATCGCATCTGGATCTTTTTCCGCCTGAACGTCGACATTGTTATAAACAGGTATTGTTGGCGCACTGATATCAACGCCCGCCAGTCGCTCTTCAAGTTGTTCTGCTGCAGGGGTCATTAAACTACAATGAGATGGAACACTAACGGGCAGTATCAGTGCACGTTTAGCACCGGTTTCTTTTGCTAAATTAACCGCACGTTCAACAGCAGCCACATTACCGGCAATCACAACCTGTCCCGGCGAGTTAAAATTTACCGCTGTAACAACTTCGCCCTCCGCCGATTTTTCACAAACATCGATCACCTTGTCATCATCCATACCAAGAATCGCTGCCATTGCACCCACACCTGCTGGGACGGCTTGTTGCATAAAACGCCCACGATCAGCCACCAGTAATGCAGTATCACTTAACGACATACTACCTGCTGCAACCAGAGCACTGTACTCACCGAGACTGTGCCCAGCCATTGCAACTGGCGCAGGTCCGCCTTCGTCCTGCCAAACACGCCATACGGCAACACCTCCTGCTAGCATGGCAGGCTGGGTAATATGTGTTTTATTTAATTCCTCTTCAGGTCCATCCTTTACCAGGCTCCACAAATCGTAGCCCAAAACATCAGATGCCTCCTGGTAAGTCGCTTTTATTTGAGGGAATGTTTCTGCCAGGTCGGCCAGCATGCCAACAGACTGTGAACCCTGCCCGGGGAAAACCAATGCAAATGTCATTGTAGTAGTATTTCCTGAATTATTTTTTGATGTACAGCACACGCTGCAATTAGAATAATTTTAACAAGAGCGATACTTTATATCGCAATTACTATTTCATTTCTCAATATCGCAAGAGGGCCGAGCCCCAGGTAAACCCGCCGCCAAAGGCTTCCAGCAACAAGGTATCCCCCTTCTTGATGCGACCATCCCGTACTGCCTCATTAAGAGCCAGAGGTACTGAAGCAGCAGAGGTATTACCATGATCCTGCACTGTTACAACAACATGATCCATCGACATTTTCAGTTTCTTTGCCGTAGCATTGATGATGCGGATATTGGCCTGGTGTGGCACCAGCCAGTCAATATCACTTTTTTGCATATTGTTGGCGGCAAGTGTCTCATCAACAATTCGGCCTAATGTGTTTACAGCCATTTTAAATACTTCATTACCTTGCATGGTGATATGAACAGAACCATCGATATCATTTGTGAAACCTTCTGAAATTCCACCGGTGGTAGACAGCAAATCTTTATATTGACCATCTGCATGCAAATGAGTGGAAAGAATGCCCGGCTCTTCACTGGCACCAAGTATTACCGCACCAGCACCATCGCCAAACAATATACAGGTACCTCTATCCGTCCAGTCTATGATGCGTGACAAAGTTTCTGCGCCTATCACCAGCGCGCAACGATGACTACCGCTACGAATAAATTTATCCGCTACACCTAACGCATAAACAAAACCGGTACACACTGCTTGCAAATCAAATGCAGCGCATCCGCGAATACCCAGTCGTTCTTGCAACAAGCAGGCTGTACTGGGAAACACTCGATCAGGGGTTGTTGTTGCAATAATAATAAGATCTATATCTTCGGGGCTTATGCCTGCCGCTTCAATTGCCTGGCGTGCGGCATGCTCAGCAAGATCACACGTGGTTTCATTTTCACCCGCTATATGGCGTTTTTTAATGCCCGTTCTATCAGTAATCCATTGGTCCGATGTTTCCACCATTTTTTCGAGATCATGGTTGGTTAATACCTTTTCAGGCAAATAACCCCCGGTACCAATAATTCGGGAATAACTCACGTTACCTGCCCTTCAGTAAGCGCACTTTCAACATGTTTGCTGATTCTTTCTGGTACATTTTTTTTCACTTCTACAATCGCCTCACGTATCGCACTTGTATAGGCACGCACATCCGCCCCGCCATGACTTTTAATCACTATACCCTGCAAACCAACAAAACTGGCACCATTATAACGACGGGGATCAATTCTTTTGCGAAGTGCGCTCAATACCGGCATTGCCACCAGAGCCGCTAATTTTGTAAATATATTACGCGAAAATTCTTCACACATATAATGACTGATCATTTTTGCAACACCTTCCGTCGTTTTTAATGAGATGTTACCCACAAAACCATCACAAACAACAACATCGGCCGCGCCTTTAAAAATATCATCGCCTTCGACAAAACCGATGTAATTAAGATTACTATCGGATAACAAACGGGCAGTTTCCTTGACTACCTCATTTCCTTTTACTTCTTCCTCGCCAATATTCAACAATCCAATAGTAGGTGATTCAATGTTTTCTACTGCGCTCGTTAACACAGAACCCATAACTGCAAACTCGAACAGATTTTCAGCGCTAGTATCCACGTTAGCACCAAGGTCCAGCATATGCGTGTGACCTTTCATGGTTGGCAAGGTAGAAATGATTGCTGGACGATCAATGCCAGGGAGCATCTTTAACACAAAACGTGCGGTCGCCATTAGAGCACCCGTATTACCAGCACTGACACATGCCTGCGCCTGTTTTTCTTTGACTAAATTGATAGCCACTCGCATAGAGGAATCTTTTTTGGTACGAAGCGCAATAGAGGGCTTTTCATCCATCGCCACCTGTTGCGATGCGTGATGAATAAGGATACGTGAATCAGACAGGTGTTTGTGAGACGCAAGTTCTCTTTTTAACGTTTCTTCATCGCCAACTAAAATGATACTCAGCTGTGGCGTGTCTGCTAGCACTTGCAATGCAGCAGGGACAGTTACAGATGGACCGTGGTCTCCACCCATAGCATCAAGGGCAATGGTAAAATTCTGATTCATAGGATATTTAGAAATAGCTCCCGATGTGATGGATATCACTCAGAGAATTTCTTCATGAAACCAACGTGCCTTTCTACGTTGACTGGTACGTCAACCGTAGCCAAAATCCTATGCTAGATAAAGGGCGCGCTGATGAAAAAGTCCATTCCCAGGTTACGAAAGGTAATAAAATATAAAGTGAAATAAAATGCGGCTAGCCAGTAGTGTCTAGTACCGCATTTTACCCTTTATTTCTGTTCGTCACTCTTGTTCATTAACTTTAGTTTCCACAACCTTACGGCCACGGTAATAACCATCAGGACTCACGTGATGACGAAGATGCGTTTCACCAGAAGTGGGTTCTATAGACAATGTTGGTCCTTTTAGCGCATCGTGCGAGCGGCGCATGCCA
>JAUWLO010000278.1 GCA_030613605.1 Gammaproteobacteria bacterium
CTGCACCTGGTATTGCATGGTCAGGGTGTCTTCAAAGTAAAGCGAAGCATGTTCGCCAATGTCGACACGACGATTTTTTTTATGTGCGATTATTTTAGTACGGAATTCTGGCCGTATACGGGAATACTCTTCCAGACTATAAAGATCATCGTGGGTCAACTTGCTCATTTCGTACTCCTGATAAATTCCGTTCTTTTATTAAAAGCTAAACTAAAAGACAAACTAAAAACTAAATCCCGTAGGCTTTACGTAATAAGCTCATCGGATGTTCAGTCTTACTACCGTCCGCCAACCCATGGGATATGTGGTGTCCTGCCATGGGGCAGTCACTACCATAGTGATCGGCCTCTGCTTTTTTCACCCGAGCAACCACAGGCCGCACTATTTTCATGGAAGCTTCGTGAAACTCTTTTTTAACCGCATAGGTTCCATCATCCCCGGAGCAGCGTTCGATGATTTCAACCGGGGTGTCAGGTATCAACGCCAGTACATCGCTGGTTTTAGCGCCCACATTCTGCACCCGTTGATGACATGCCGCATGGTAGGCCACTTTGCCCAGCGGGGTTTTAAAATCAGTATTAAGTTTGCCTGCCTTGTTTCGGTGCATCAGGTATTCAAAGGGATCAAAAATGGCTTTGCCAACCTTTTGCACGTCAGCATCATCCGGAAACAACAGCGGTAACTCCTGCTTAAACATCAGCGCGCATGACGGAACCGGCGCGACAATATCCCAGCCCTCATCCACCAGTTTAGCCAATACGGGAATGTTGGCATTCTTGGCCTGCTCAACGGCCTCCAGATCGCCCAGCTCCAGTTTAGGCATACCACAACACTGCTCTTTTGGGGCCAGGGTAACGGGAATGCCATTGTGTTCAAACACTGCGGCCAGGTCTTCACCGATAACGGGTTCGTTGCGATTACCATAACAGGTGGCGAACATGGCTACTTTACCCTTCGTAGGTCCAGCTGGTTCGCCGTTTGCCTGCGCGCCCACTTTAAGTGAAAGGCGTGAGCGCAAGGTGCTGGAATGATATTCCGGTAGCCGGGCATCTGCATGAACGCCGAGTACCACTTCGAGCATTTTACGGGTGGGTTTGGCCTTGTTGGCCGCATTGACGATGCTGGACACAATGGGGATGCCCGCCAGCTTACCGACTGCATCGGTACTGGTGAGAATTCTGTCACGGGTTTTGACATCACCCTTTTTAAATTTGACGGCCTTGGCTCGCAGCATCAAATGAGGGAAATCAATGTTCCACTCATGGGGCGGCGTGTAGGGACATTTGGTCATATAGCAGAGATCACACAGGTAGCAATGATCGACTACCTTCCAGTAATCCTGTTTCGCTACACCATCTACTTCGAACGTGGTGGACTCATCCACCAAATCAAATAAGGTGGGAAAAGACTGGCACAGACTGACACAACGACGGCAACCATGGCAGAGATCAAATACCCGTTCCAGCTCGGTAAACAATGAGCCTTCATCGTAATACTCATCATTTTTCCAGTCGACTGCGTGTCGGGTTGGAGCCTCCAGATTGCCTTCTCGCGCTGCCATTACCTTATCTCCACACCTTAAAATTCTTTTAACCTTTGCCTACAGGGACAACTAGAGACAAAGACGAAACCGGGGCTGTATTTCCTTGTCTAAAAAACAGTCGAAAATACAGCCCGGTAACGCTAGGCAGATGCCTACTCCATTTCGTCCAGGGCTCTCTGATAACGATTGGCGTGTGAGCGTTCAGCCTTGGCCAGAGTCTCAAACCAGTCAGCAATTTCGTCAAAACCTTCTTCACGAGCCTTCTTGGTCATCCCCGGGTACATGTCGGTGTACTCGTGGGTCTCGCCTGCTACAGCAGCTTTCAGGTTGTCCCCGGTAGGGCCAATAGGCAAACCTGTCGCTGGATCACCACATTCTTCCAGGTATTCCAGGTGCCCGTGGGCATGGCCGGTTTCACCTTCTGCAGTCGAACGAAATAAAGCAGCAATATCGTTATAACCTTCAATATCAGCCTTGGCTGCGAAGTAAAGGTAACGGCGGTTAGCCTGAGATTCACCCGCGAAGGCGTCTTTCAGGTTTTGTTCTGTGTTACTGCCTTTAAGATCCATTATGGTCTCCTCCAATAGTTTGGTTTTATGCTCGCCTTGTAATTACTAGCGATGCACAGAATATAGACCGTTTTTATACATTACTCTAATCGATTATTACTATATATTTGATTGATTTTATCTATCATTTAACGCAGACTCATTTTTAGCATTTATCGATTCCTGACACCGGTGGGACTACCCCTCTATGAACCTACGCGATCTCCAATACTTGATAGCTGTTGCCGAAACGGGCCATTTTGGCAAAGCCGCCAAACGCTGTTTTGTGAGCCAGCCCACCCTGAGCAGCCAGATCAAAAAACTGGAAGACCACCTGGGCGTGAAAGTTTTTGAGCGCACCAATCGTTCGGTCAATATCACCCCGGTTGGTGAGAAAATCATTGCCCATGCCCGCAAAAGCATCGAACAGACCGAGGCTATTGAGCAGATTGCCAGGGCACACCGGGATCCCCTGGCTGGTGTGTTACGAGTTGGCGCCATACCGACACTCAGCCCCTACCTCACACCACTCATTCTGGCACCCCTTATTAAAGATTACCCTCAACTGGAACTGGTACTCACAGAAGAAACCACCAGCACTCT
>JAUWLO010000257.1 GCA_030613605.1 Gammaproteobacteria bacterium
TTCTGGAAGTCTTGCGTGAACCCGCCACCCTGAACCATGAAGCCGTCAATCACTCGGTGAAAAATAGTGCCGTTGTAAAAACCATCATTAACATAGGTCAGAAAGTTTTCGACCGACTTGGGCGCTTTGGCCTGGTTTAATTCAATCACAATATCGCCCAGTGAGGTGACAAGACGCACGCGAGGCATGTTTTCGCCTGCATTGTCCTTATCAGCAGCAGCGAAAGACTGGCCTGTGGTCAGTGCTAGAGTGAGTGCCAGAATAGAGCAGGTCATGAAAAGTGGAATTAATATTTGATTTAGAGTGCGTTTCAGAGCGGGCATGCTTTTTTCCTGTCAGATTAGGGTATTTGGTTAATTGAAGCGCCTAATCATAAAGGGTTTATGAAGTGGGAGAAAGCGTTGCAGATCACTGATTTTTTGTAGTTAGGGAGTGATTTCGCTACTATTCCCCCGCATTCTTCATAGTCAATTTTAGGCTGGCATCACCATAGATCGGGAACCACATGCTGCAGATTCATAACAACCTCACTAAACGCAAAGAACCGTTTACGCCGATTGATCCCAAAAACGTACGCATGTACGTCTGTGGCATGACGGTGTATGACCTTTGTCATCTGGGGCATGCGCGGGTGCTGGTGGTGTTTGATGTGGTAAACCGCTATTTGCGTAAGGTATTTGGCGACAACCACGTGACCTACGTGCGCAATATTACCGATGTGGATGACAAGATCATTGCTCGCGCCAACGAAAATGGCGAAGAAATCAGTGTGCTCACCCAGCGTTTTATCGATGAAATGAATCAGGATGCCGATGCCCTGGGTGTAATCCGTCCCGATGATGAGCCCCGTGCCACCACCCACATGGATGAGATCATCGACATGATCCAGGTCTTGATCGACAAAGGGTTTGCCTACCAGAGTGAGGTCGATGGGAAACCGGGGGATGTGTATTACGATGTATCCAGCTTCGAGAATTATGGCCAGCTCTCTGGCAAAAACACTAAGGATTTGCGCGCTGGTGCACGCGTCGATGTAGTCGAGGCCAAAGACGATCCACTGGATTTTGTGCTCTGGAAAATGGCCAAACCGGAAGAGGCTACGTCCTGGTATTCGCCCTGGGGTGATGGTCGTCCCGGTTGGCATATTGAATGCTCCGCTATGTCGACTTGCTGTCTGGGTAATCACTTCGATATCCACGGCGGCGGGCTGGATCTGCAATTTCCCCACCATGAAAACGAGATCGCCCAAAGCGAGGCGGCCACCGGTGAGAAATTTGTTAATGTATGGATGCACAACGGTTTTGTGCGTGTGGATGAGGAAAAAATGTCCAAGTCTCTGGGCAATTTTTTCACCATTCGAGAGGTGTTGAAAAAATATGATCCGGAGGTAGTGCGCTTCTTTATATTGAATAGTCACTATCGCAGTCCGCTGAATTACTCCGATAAACATCTGGATGAAGCCAAGGCTGCATTGACGACCTTGTATACGGCGCTGCGTGGTCTCGATATTCCAGATTACATTCAAGACTCTATAGGTGATCCAGGTTATTTTCAGGATCCTACTATTAGTAAACTTCCCCTCTATCCTTTTGATTTAATCAGTGAATTTCAGCGCGCTATGGACGACGATTTCAATACGCCACAAGCCATATCCGCCTTATTTTCAATGGCTAAAAATATTAACAGATTGAAGGCTGATAATGATCTTGAAATGGCGGCACATTGCGCGTTGAGTCTAATAAAAACAGGTCAAGTGCTAGGTTTACTGGGGTGTGATCCAGATGATTTTTTAAAGGGTAGGGTGATAAATCGTATTCTTAGAAGCTCAGTAAGCATGGTTGCTGATGCTGTTTTGATTAATAGCGATGATAAAATACAAGATTTAATTAATGAACGTTCTTTGGCAAGAGAAAAAGGGGACTGGTCCGAATCCGACCGTATTCGGGATGAGCTGGCGGAGCAGGGTGTTATTTTGGAAGATCGGCCCGATGGTACGACAGACTGGCGTCGGGAATAAAGGGTTTCCCAAAAGTTTGTCATCCCGGCGCAGGGCGGGATCAAAAAGCTAAGTAAACCCAATGGATCCCGGCCTGCGCCGGGATGACGGAAAGAACTATTTATGTAACTCATCCGCCGCATCGGCAGTATTTTGCAACAGGGTTGCCACTGTCATTGGCCCCACGCCACCGGGTACAGGGGTAATCCAGCCTGCTTTGTTGCGGGCAGCCTCAAAATCCAGATCTCCCACCAACTTACCTTCTTTATTGCGGTTCATGGCCACGTCAATGACCACCGCGCCGGGTTTGATCCAGTCGGCATTAACGACACCTATTTTGCCCACAGCCACAATCAGCAAATCAGCGCGGCGGACGTGCGCCTCCAAATCTTTGGTGAAGCGGTGACAGGTAGTGACGGTACAACCGGCATGCAGCAATTCCAGGCTCATGGGTCTGCCGACAATATTGGAAGCTCCCACTACCACTGCATCCATACCCCGAATTTCCTGCCCGGTTTTCTCCAGCAGGGTGATGATGCCCCGTGGGGTGCAGGGACGTAATATCGGTTGTCTCAGCGCGAGGCGACCGATGTTGTATGGATGGAAGCCATCCACATCTTTGTCCGGGTGAATCCGCTCAATGATGGTCTCCGTGCCGATATGCTCGGGCAAGGGTAGCTGCTCCAGTATGCCGTCAATTTGGGGATTTTCGTTAAGTTCATCGATGAGCTCTAGCAGGCTTTCTTCAGTGGCATCGGCGGGTAGATCATAGGATTGGGAGAGAAAACCGACTTCTTCACAGGCTCGGCGTTTGCTGCCCACGTACACCTGGGAGGCAGAGTCACTGCCTACCAGCACCACAGCCAGCCCAGGGGCTCGTAAACCATTGGCCAGACGCTGCTCAACACGAGCCTTAATCTCCTGTCGGAGTTCGGCCGCAATTGCCTTGCCGTCGATGATTTGTGCGCTCATGT
>JAUWLO010000191.1 GCA_030613605.1 Gammaproteobacteria bacterium
GGGTCAATATTTGGGAATGTAAGCATGGATCAGGATCTTATCATGCGTTGCTGAGTGGTGCTCCCATCGATTGATGCATTGCGATTAAAGAAGCGTGTTGATGTGACCTTTGTTGGCTGTAATGGAATCCAGAAATAATTGTGGAAATTCTGGAACCACTGAGTTTTGCACAGACTCGCGTTTGCTGAGCGTGCTGGCCCAGGCTTGTATTTTAGGCAGGCCATCCAGTAGATCCAGACGGAAGTGCTTTTGGAGTAGTTGCAGTCGCATAAGTACGGGTGCATAGGCTACATCGACCAGTGATAATGCATCTCCGTTGTAGAAGGGGCCCTGGCTGAATTTTGACTCTACCCGTGCAAGTTCTCCATGTACCTTGTTGCACCACTCGTTAAACTCTCCTTTATCTTTGGCTGTGATGAGAGCATGTATGTCCATGTTGAGGTTGCTGCCAAACTCAATACAGGCACGATTTTGTGCTTTTAGAAGCGCATCAGAAGGGTGTAGTGAAGGTGGGTTGGTTTCATCAAGGTATTCATTAATCACGGCGGATTCAAATAAAATCGTATCACCACAGCGTAATATGGGTACTTTGCCAAAAGGCGAGATGCCCAAAAACCAGTCGGGTGGATTTTTCAAATCAATATAGGTTATATCAAAGTCGATACCTTTTTCTAAAAGTATGATCACCGAGCGCTGCACGAAAGGGCAAATTTTAAAGCTTATAAGTTCGGGTTTCATTCTGTCCCAACAATTTATGGTGTTTATGTGTAGTGCTCAGTGAAGGAACTTCACGGGCACCTGTTGCTGATAACTCTCGTCAAAAACAAGCTCTATGGAGATTTCATTATTACCACTAACAGTAGTCCCATCAACAGCGGCACCACCTTCATTTGTAGACTGTGTGATTTTCATCTGTTTTAAATCAGGCAAGATTTTTGCCAGATATGAACATAAGGCAGCAGCAGAAGATTCCTGATCATTAAGAATGGCATCCGCGAGGTTGCCCGCAACAAATTGTGCGCGCTGATTAATGTCAGGATTAGGTATAATAGCATCGCCAACCTGGATGCCTTCATCCATCTGTGTATCCATTTTTTCCAGGTAGAGTGCCTGATGAGGTGGAAGTTGCTGCTCACGGTTATATTCCAGTTGGGCAACACCATTCAGTAATATAGCCAAAATATTGCTCATAAATTTGCCCGATTAACTCGTTAAGGTTAAAAATGGTTTAGTGGAAACGTAAATGATAAATCCAATAAAAATAAGGTATGCAATAAATCGAAATGGGTTTTCCCTGAAAGCATCCATTAGTGTTTTGTGGCCGCCTGTCTGTTTAAGTTCTTCGTAACTCTGGCGTTGAGATATTCCACGTTTTGTTTGATATTCTTCAATGAGGGTTTTTGCAGTTTCCAGTTGATCTTTATTTTTTAACCAGATGGCAGCGGTGGATATTCCCCAGTTGCCCGCAGAAGTTTCGTAAAATTCCAGGCCATTATCATTTAATAAATCGCGGATATCCTCAGCTTCATCCTCAGGGACATTACGTAATCGAAATAAAAGAATAGACATAGTGTTTAATCTGGAATCTGTGAGAAACCAATCTAATTCATGAGTACGCGAGCAAAAAATGCTTTTAAGTAATCAGTTTCAGGAATGGCGGGATGAGTGGGGTGATCGGGCCCCTGGTGACCTTGCTCAATGATTTGAGAATTGCGATCAACATGGCGGCTGGATTTTAAGATGATATCTCGCAATTGATCAGCGCCAAGATGATACGAGCAGGAGGCGCTTATGAGATAACCGCCTTTATTAAGTACCTGCATGGCCATCTGGTTAATGCGTCGATAAGCGTTTAAGCCTTCCTTGAAATCTTTTTTACGTTTTATAAATGCTGGCGGATCAACGATAACAACGTCAAAGCGTTCTCGTTCCTGGCGTAAACTTTTTAATGCTTCAAACGCATCACCCTGTACGCTGGCTAATTTATCATCATGGTTGTTGAGGGAGGCATTGTGGTGAATACGATCAATGGCGGTTTGTGAAGCATCTATACACATAACGTCATTGGCGCCCGCAGTAAGCGCCTGTATTCCCCAGCCACCGATGTAACTAAAAACATCCAGTACACGTTTGTCTTTTACGTAGTGCTGCATGCGTGCGCGGTTCATGCGATGGTCGTAAAACCAGCCAGTTTTTTGTCCGGTTAAAACGTCAATCTCAAATTTTGTATTATTTTCCTCAACCAGGACGGAATCCGGAAGCTCGCCCATGGCTGTTTCTACATAACTGTCCAGTTGTTCCATTTTGCGTGATGGGCTGTCATTACGAATCACGATGGCTTTGGGTTTAATAATTTTTTCAAGCGCGTCAACAATGGCCTGTTTTTGTTGTTCCATACCCGCAGTGGTGATTTGAACCACCAGGACATCGTTATATCGATCGACTATCAGGCCGGGGAGATTGTCACCTTCACCGTGTATCAGCCTGTAATAGGGCTTTTCAAATAATAACTCACGTAAAGACAGGGCAATATTGAGCCGGTGCTTGATCAGTGATTTATCCAGAGCATATTTTGGATCACGACTCACCAGCCGTGCGCTGATGAGTGAGTGAGGATTGACGTAGCCCGTGCCAATAGCATGGCCACGACAGTCTTCTATCAGTACATTGGTGCCGGGTTCAAAATCCTTCAGGGGGGTGGTCTCAATATCTACCTCATTGCTGTAAATCCAGAGATGTCCGGCTTTCAGGCGTCGCTCTTCATTTTTTTTGAGGCGTAGAGGTTTTAGGTCAGGTACTTGAGATGTGCTCACGACGGACGATTCCTTGATGACTGGCAGCGCGCCATTATCGCAAGCAGTGAGCAGGCTTACAACGTAAATTTAATATTTATTACTTAGAGGCATCCAGCATGTATTGCACGGCAGCCTTCACATCGGCATCTGATAGCTTCGGGTTGCCGCCTTTGGGTGGCATCATGCCTTTGGCGCCCTTGAAACCACCAATGGCATTTTTTACCAGGGTGTCCATGCCTTTCTTGTTTCTGGCCGCCCATTCAGCTTTATCGCCTAATTTGGGCGCTCCTGCTATTCCGGGGACGTGGCACATTTTGCAGGTTTTTTCGAAAACAGCTTTGCCGTCTGCGGCCATAAGGGGGGCAGAGAACGTAATAGCCAGCGCAATGCCTGAGAGGACTGTAAGGGAAGTAATGGTCTTATTCATACGATGTGCTCCTGTGATGGTATTGATCCCACAGATACTGCGCGTGAATGTCGATGGATACAATTCATCAATATTTATATGGCTATTTTAAATTGTGATCTAATGACATTGACAATAATGAACTGGCACAAGCTCGGTCATAAAGAAAAATGATATACTTGAGTGTAAATATCAACCATTAAAATTTTAGTTAAATAAGAAAGTCTGACAGTGGTAGTGAGGAAGTGAATGGCTGCTTTGCAGTGCGATTTCAATCGGTCAACGCAACACTTTAATCTTACAACAAAAAGATGGAGTGTTGATAATGGCCTACAGAACACGAATAAACTACACAGCAGAACAGAAAACGGAAATGTGGGATCGCTGGCAGCGCGGCGAGTCACTTAATGCGATTGGGCGTGCCTTCGATCGTCCATCATCCTCAATATTTGGACAATTGTCACCGACGGGCGGCATTCGACCGGCACCACGAAGACGATCACGATTAGCGTTGAGTCTTCCTGAGCGCGAAGAGATATCAAGAGGCATTGCCAGTGATCAATCGATGCGCGAGATAGCCTCTGTATTAAACCGTGCACCTTCAACGATTAGTCGTGAAATCAAACGCAATGGTGGCTATGATGATTATCGAGCCACACAAGCGGATCAAACTGCCTGGGATAAAGCCTGTCGGCCGAAATCGTGCAAGCTAGCCTGTTATCCGAAACTACGACGCATTGTGGCCACCAAGCTCAAGTCAGCCTGGTCGCCGAGACAAATATCGGGCTGGCTGAAAATCACCTACCCAGAGGATGAGAGTCGGCACGTGTCACACGAAACCATCTATCGCAGTTTGTTTATTCAGGCACGTGGTGTGCTGAAAAAAGAGCTGCAACAGTACCTGAAAAGCCAG
>JAUWLO010000132.1 GCA_030613605.1 Gammaproteobacteria bacterium
GTGCTTATGCCTTCAATATCACCATTTTTCACAACCCGTCCTTTCAGGACACTTGTTACGATTGCCGTATTGATGGGCCTGGTAACCCTCAGCGGCTGTTCATCAACAACTAAACGCCACGCTGCCGTCGCAAAAAGTAGCCCTCTGTTTGCAAAAACTGCCAAACAAACCAGCACCCAGAAACGGCTGGCCCAACACTTCCGCAGCTGGCAATGGGCTCCCTACCGGCTCGGGGGTAACAGCAAACGTGGTGTTGATTGCTCAGGATTTGTGCAGATTACTTATCGGGACGTTTTTGCCAAATCGATACCACGAACAACAAAACAACTCGCAAAGGTTGGCAAAACTATTCCACAAAAAAACCTCAAATTTGGCGATCTGGTATTCTTCAAAACGAGTCGCAAAGTAAGACATGTAGGGATTTACATCGGTCGCGGCAAGTTCATCCATGCCTCTACCTCCCGAGGGGTGATGCAATCAAATCTGGGCTCAATCTACTGGAAAAAACACTACTGGATGGCAAAACGCATCCCTGGCTAGCAGCCAAATCAACATTGCCGTAGGTCTACGGTACACCAAACGTAGCATTCAAAGAAAAAAAGGCTATAATATGCGCTGCAGCAGCTTTTGGCGTTGGCGGTTCTTGATCGAAAAATCCAGTTCACCCTGGCATTACATGTCTGCCTGCAAAACCATTCTTAAAATCTATAGTGGTATCTATAGTTAGGATATATTGTTTAATTGTAAAAAGAGAAGGTAAATGTAATGGCAACAGGTACAGTGAAGTGGTTTAACGATTCTAAGGGTTTTGGATTTATCGCACCGGATGATGGCGGAGATGATTTGTTTGTTCATTTCAACGCTATCCAGGGTGATGGTTTCAAAACTCTGAAAGAAGGCCAAAAAGTTAGCTTTGATACAGAAGAAGGTCCTAAGGGTCCTGCCGCTGCTAACGTCGTTCCTGAATAAATTCAGCTCGACATAAAGCTTAAAGAACCCTGCCTTTTGGCGGGGTTTTTGCGTTTTGAACTATTGTTTTATAACAAATAGTTTTGTAACAAATGGTTTTATAATAGATGCACTATGAAATTTCTCTGCGATGAGATGCTCAAGGGACTTGCCAGGTGGTTACGCGCAGCAGGTTATGACACCGAAATGGCCAAAGACGGTGAAACCGATCGGGAACTGATTCGGCAGGCGCGCGCATCCAGACGATTATTAATAACGCGCGACAACAAACTGATGGAATTTCGCAATGCAGCCGATACTGTGCGCCTACTCCATTGCACAGATACGGATAACTGCGCAAAAATCCTCAAACAAAAAACCTCGGTCAACTGGTTACACCAGCCATTTTCACGCTGCCTGCTGTGTAATACACCGCTCATCGGGTTAGAGAATACCGCAGAGGTTTCGGTTCCAGATGATGTCAGGAATACTCCTCTCTTCCAATGCCCCGACTGCAAACGAATATACTGGTCAGGCGGACACGTACAACGTATGCGTGAAAAACTGGAAGGCTGGGCAAAAGTCTAACCAGGCGTCGCATCACCTGCCTGGCATTTCCTTGATGTACACATCCTGTTTGCTATAAGGAATTTCGATTCCCTCGGCATTAAAGCGTTTATAGATCGTCGTATTAAGGATGTCCAGAACACGGCCACGCTCTTCTGGTGTTTCCGTCCAACACAATAAATCCAGATCAAGACTGGAGGCTCCAAATGCCCGGAAACGAACCCTTGGTTCGGGAGTATCACATACCTGAGGTTCTTTGACCGCAATCTCCATAAGCACGTCTTTCACCTGGTCAATATCCGACCCATAGGCCACGCCCACACTGACCTGGATACGATACTTTTCATGCGGACCACCGGACTCGTTGATCACACGCGTATTGCCCATAATGGAATTGGGAATGGTGATTTCCACATCCCCGCGTGTAAGCAGGCGAGTACTACGAATACCGATGTGTGTAACCTTGCCACGCTCGCCACTGTCCAGCACGATGTAATCGTCGATCTTATACGGCGCATCGGCAAGAATAAAAACACCGGAAAACAAATTCGCCAACGTATCTTTGGCGGCAAAACCAACGGCAATACCCACAACACCAGCCGAAGCCAGCCAGGCGGTCATATCAATATCCCATGACCTGAAAATCAGATAGACCGCAATTGCCAAGATTATAATCAAACCCAAATTTTCGAACAAAGGTCGCGTCTGTGGACGCACCATCGAATGTTCACGAGCGCCTCGGCTCATAGCACGCAACACAATACGAATAAACCTCAGCAGAAAACCCGTCCAGATAATAACTAACGTGGTGGCAATAATTGACTGGAAAATATTTTCGGCTGTCTGGGGTAATGCCAATGGCTCAATAGCCAGTACTGCGCCGACAAACACCAGACTCCAGAATAGTGGTTTGTGAAAAGCAGCTATAAGCTGATCATCCCAACGAACATTGGTTCGCTTCACCAGACGACCTATCACATTTATAACAATCGTCGTGGCTATGCTAGCGGTGATGAAAGCCAGCACCAATATCAACAACGAGAGCACAATAGGATAATCGGAAAAGATTTCTGTTGCTGATTGAAATGGTGCCAGCAACTCGCCAAGAACACCTGCCTGGTTAGACTGATTATCACCCATTACTTACACTCCCACCCTTTATTCCAAAACCCATCAACATGGTGTAATTCTGAATTCATTTACATCATCCATATCCATTAGACTCTGAGCAAGATTACGGAAATTTTTCTTATCCCTGGTGCGAACCGTCATTTCATATTCAAACGATTTACCTTCATCACTCAGGCGATAACTGGATTCAAAAGCTTTGATATTGTGTTGGGATATGAGCGAGCGCAATGCTTCCTCATCCACATGGCCTTTGCTTCGAATAAAGCGCACTGAAAATTTGGCATACATATGCGCTGGTAAAACGCTCTCAAACCAACGGAATACGGATAATGTAAGAACTGTAATGATGGTAGCAAGCAGTGCCGGAAAAAATAGTCCCATGCCGATAACGATACCAATGGATGCCGTCATCCAGATCGAGGCCGCTGTGGTCAGGCCGCGAACCGTCAAGCCCTCTTTGATAATAACCCCGGCGCCCAGAAAACCAATGCCCGTCATAATACCTTGCGCCATACGGGATGGATCAACACGAATTGTATCCATGAATTCCTCTGGCACCAGGCCCCACTGATAAACCATTAACACCATCAGCAAGCTTGATGAAACACAAACTAAAGCATGGGTTCGAAAACCAGCTTCGCGGCCATGCATGGCACGTTCCAGACCAATAATGCCGCCAGCCAGCAATGCCAGCCCCAGGCGTAATGCCATCAAACTATAATCTGCATCCATCACTCACCGTTCCCTTAAATAAATGTCACGACTATTAGTCTTGACCGGTTCAATCGCTTTCACCATCACCCTTAAGCTGTCCTTGCAAAAGCTGTGATTTGGAATCACCATACAGAATTGGACACACTTTACATACCAGCAAGATACTACACTACGATGAGCAATAATTTACAATCCATACCTGACGCACTCAGAAGAACAGCCCAAACGTATGACACTGAAACCGCCATTCATTTTATGGGGCGTGACACCAGTTTTTCCGAATTTGATCGCGCCAGCGACCAAATAGCTGCCGGACTTACAACGCAGGGCATCAGCCCCGGAGATCGCGTGGCGCTGTATTGTGTGAATTCCGATACATTTGCCATTGCCTATTTTGGCATCATCAAAACCGGCGCTACAGTGCTGCCGGTCAACCTGTTATTGAAACCGGGTGAAATTGAATACATTCTCGATGATGCGGGCGTAACAATGCTCATTTACCACGAGGTATTTAACGAAAATGTTTCGGCCTTTCGACACAATCTAGGCAACCTGAAAACCTGCATTGTCATTGGCGATCAGGCGTCCGACCCCAATGACATTCCCTGGTCTGATCTATTAGAGACCAACGGCACGGTACCCCAGCCCGATATCGATCCTGCCGAAGATCTCGCCTGCATCCTCTACACCTCCGGCACCACAGGCAAACCCAAAGGCGCCATGCTCACCCATAAAAACCTGCTTAGTGACACCTATGGGGTGCTTGAGGCGATGAAAATAGAACCCGGCAAAGACAGGCTTCTGGTCGTGCTGCCCATGTTCCATGCCTTTGCAGCAACCGTGGGAATGCTGACACCGCTATTGTATGGCTGCAGCTTTATCCCGGTGCCAAAATTCGAACCACAACTTGTTATGGACAGCATTGCAGACGGTCAGGCAACTATTTTTATGGGCGTTCCCAGCATGTACATTGTGTTACTCAACATGAGTGACGAGCAGGTGAAAAAATTTGATTCAATCGATTATTGTATTTCTGGCGGAGCCGCCATGCCACAGGAATTAATGAAGCGTTTTGAAAATCGCTTTGGCAAACTGATTTATGAAGGTGATGGTCCCACGGAATGCTCCCCGGTAACCTGCGTCAACCCAATCGATGGTGAACGCAAACCCGCTTCCGTAGGCCTGCCTATACCCGGCGTTGAAATGTGCATCATGGATAAAGATGCCAACGAATTGGCTAACGAAGAAATCGGTGAGATCTGCGTACGTGGCGACAATGTTATGAAAGGTTACTGGAATCGCCCGGAAGAAACTGCCGAATCCTTTCACGAAAACTGGTTTCGCACTGGCGACCTGGGTTACCGTGATAACGATGGTTATTTTTATATCGTCGACCGCATCAAGGACATGATTATTGTCAATGGCATGAATGTTTATCCACGTGTGGTAGAAGAAGTACTGTATCAATTTGATGCCATTCTGGAAGCGGCTGTAGTCGGCGAACCTCACGACCTGCACGGCGAAATTCCAGTCGCCTATGTATCCCTGAAAGAAAACAAGCAAGCCGATACCGCTGATGTACGTCGCTTCTGTCGTGAACGGCTGGGCAATCATCAGGTACCCCGCAAGGTATTCTTCCTGGATTCACTGCCTAAAAATGCAGCAGGCAAAATAGTTAAACGCGAGCTCCGAAAACAGGGCGAGCTAGAACGCGGTATTGATAGCCGCAGCTAATTATCTTTGTTTAGTATTTCACCTTAATCTTACCAAGCTGCTCTTTGGTAACCCCTGGCACATCGCCACGCTGTTTCCAGCGATTCAAATTCCAGCCACCTTTCCCCACCCATGCCTTGAACTGAAAAAAGTTCTTCTTACGCTCTCTGTCACTACTGCCAAGGTACTGATACATATTGCCAGGCTTATGGTTCTTTGTATTACTCCCATCATCCAGCCTTCTCATCAATGCACCCGAGTCTGGCCAACCCACAAAAAATATCAGGCTTGAATAGGTATCCATTCGCGGCCCTTTCATTTTCGCTTTAAATTCTTTCTTGGCCTGTTTAAATTCACCGTAATAAGGGGCGCTCGAATCATGGCATGCAGAACACTGCTTATCCCAAATCGGTTTTATATGCTTGCGGTACGTCACTTCTCCGGCTATAGCCGAACCTAAAAAACAAAACAATAAGAATGAAAAAGTAATTACCCTTAACATGTCCGCCTCCATTTTTCATGAATATCTGCTTAATGAGTATAGTGCATCACCGGCAAAGGATAGGCCTACGGATGTTCCTGCAACCAGCCATCTATCTCCTGTTTAAGTTTATC
>JAUWLO010000103.1 GCA_030613605.1 Gammaproteobacteria bacterium
TTTTATGCCCGGCACCCGGCGGCAGCCATACAATGAACCCGATTTAAAATACACCGCCGCGTTATTCAACGCGGGGTGTGAGGCATAACGAATACGTTTTTGCGTTATGTATATCAGACGTTTGATCTCTCGACTTGAGAATGTGTCCACCACCTTGCCTTGTTCCAGATGCAGCAGAAAACGCATCAATTCACGCGTGGTGGCATAACTACGTAATCCCGGTACCCGACGTTTACCCTCACGGGTGAAGAATTTTCCCTGACGAATTCTTTTTGTATTCAGGCCGCTGCCGTTTACTCCTCGTTGCATTGCTTCGGCGAGGAGTCTCCCCAGCTTAGTTTTCAATGTTTCTCGGTAAAACGCATTGGCTTCAGATTCTGGTACGGGATAACGTTTGCCAAATTGTTTCAATAACAACAGATGTTTCATCACCATGGACGTCGCCGCATTGGAACTGGCCGATAACATCCAATCCAGGTAGGTCCATAGGTTGGCTGTATCACCTTCTTTCAGGGGACGATAAATCAAGCGCTGGCGTTTTGCATTCCAGAAGGGCACATCGTGTTCGTCATAACGAATAAACTTATCCGCCACGATCATGCTGTTACGCAGTATCCGTTCACGCGCTGCAATATCATTTGGATAGACATCGGCTAGCGCTTTAAATAATGCTGCGGCTACTACAAGTTTGCCGACACTGCCTGGACTGAACTCCTGGCCAGCACGGTGTTCTGCGTAACGCGGTAGATCCGGCTGCGTCAGATCCAGCACGCTAATCGTGTACTTGTCGGCGTTTTTACCCAGCCAGGCAAGCACATCTTTCTTGAATTGCTTATCAACAGATGGCAGAGTCAAAGTTGGATTAGCCTGCAGTCGAAGATCAACCTGTTCGGTTTTTAGCAGCGCACCTTTCTCCAGGCGCAGGCCGCGGATCTTGCCTTCCTGAACCAGTCGGTAGCCTTCTAATCGGCTTATGCCTGTGTGGCGATCACCATCCAGGGGATAAGCGTAGGCAGCGGCAGTATTTAGCAACAAGGGAAGAAGCACTAGATAGGAGGAAATGCGTATCATTGTTTATTTTGCCTGATTCATTATGCCGGATTTATTTTCCGGGATTGCATCCAGATCAATTATTTGTTGTGAGGTGCTTGTTAAGTTTATATCCAATAGATTCAGATAACGACTGCGTTTGGCGCGCTGGCTTTGCAGGTAAGGACGAACCTGAAACAACATCAACTTGTTTTTGTAAAAACCGAATTCCACATCCAACGGGGCCAACTGGTCTTGATCGTTTAACAATCGAATGCGCTTGGGTAACTCCTTGCCCAGTTGTCGCAGCTGGGCAATTTCATCATTTGTCAGCACTGCATCGTTGCTGGATGCTGGCAGCTTTTTCAGACCACCTTGTGTCGTTACAATACGTCGATAGGAGGAGGTGGCTTCAGCCAACAGGCGTATCTTTCCGGTGTAAGCATTGATACGTAGTTCCTCTGCAGCTTGTCCGGCTACCGCACCACCCACACCCTCATTCACCGCCACTGAATACTCACTGTGTCGACCAGATTCTACATCCATGGTCACCATGACCCCGGATTTTTCGACCGGCACAGTGCGCATTAATAAAATAGAACTATAGACATGCTCCGGTTGATCCATGCGTTGTTGGCGCCAGGCGTAAGCCCGATCGGTGAAGGGTGATGCCCAGACTCGGGCAATAGCCTCAAGTACATTATCAAAGCCAACCACATTAGGCACCGTGAGATTGAGTCCTGCGCCGGTAAAACCGGGGAGATCTTCCAGATTGGTATCGCTGCGTACAAACACGGCATAGCTGCCATCTTTTCCGAACACCTGGTGCATGGCATTTTTTAAGCGTCGACGGAAATCCGAGCCTGGGTCTGCAGTCGTAATCCAGTTTTTCAGTTTACGGAGAAATGCCCGTCTGGCGCGTTGCTGTACTTTTGGTTTGTTCGTAAGTGCTTTAATGATCCGATACTGATCCTGTATCCAGGAATACACCGATTGATGCTGGCCTTCCATGTTTTGCTCGAGCAGTTGGCGGAAAACACCAAAGGGAATGGCTAGACCATCGGCCACGGCACCCGGGAAATGATACTTGAGTTCGCCGAGATTGGCTGCCTTCGGACCTACTATCCGACCGGCATCGGTGGTACGCAGGCGATCAAGGGAAACAAAGTCTCGTGATCCCAAGTCCAGTTTTTTCAGGTTCGGGCTGATTAGTGCTACAGGTATTGCGGCCTCGCGATTAAAAATCTCATCCCAATGTTGGCCGTCCTCATCCAGTTGCACAGAACCCGCAGGGCTCACGGCCAGAACCACTCGCTTGTTTGCCCTTACTTTGAATTGTGGTAACAGCGTATTGTCTACCACAACTTTAGGTATTCCAAGGTTATTTGCAAGGATCTGTAGATGGGAGAGGGCGTTGCCTTCTTCGAGTGTCAGGATACCTGCAACAGGTGGTAACTTGGCAATAGTAGCAGGTAGCAAGTAGATCCCATCAGGTTTGAATTTGGTCGTATCAATTCTTTTTGCCGGAAATCGCAGTATCCCCCGCCCTAGTCCCGGGTTGAGTGCGCGAAGTCCCGTGCCGATCGTTTTGCCGAATAGTTGATGGCGGAGTCCAGCCTGTCGGTTGGCATCCTGCATTAACGAATCAAGCACTCGCGTGTAAACCAATAACGGGCCTTCACGCAATTTTTCAGGCACGAAGCGATGGATCTTTGGTTCGATGCGGCCGAGGTGATCAATACTGTTGCCAAAATGAAACTGCATCCAGCGATTTGTCCAGGAGGGGACGCGCGAGAGAAAACGTAATTCTTCCCGATAAACTGATAACGTCAGGTTTGGTTTATTTAATTTAGCGAGGCTGTCCTGAATTGCGTTCCACTGCCGCTTGGAAATAAGCCCGGTCCCGTATAACGCTTTGCTTGTATCTGCCAACCAGTTGAGTCTTGCTCTACGACTGTAGGATGGCAATTGCCTCAGCAACCTGTTTCCAGTAGTAAAAGCAGTGAGTTCCAACATCAGGCTAACATCGAGCACTGCTAATTGGTGGCTGGTATCTCTGATCGTAGCAAGCTGATCACGCAGCAACATTAGTAGTTGACTGCTTAGGCGAAAACGGTGACTAGCATGATCTGTATGGTCGGCCAGTTGCGTGGTGTATTGTTGTAATTTACGGGTAAAATCTGGGCTTTGCACACTTTTTGATAATGCAATGAGGTGATCGGTGACATTGAATTTTTTGTACAAATCGTCAATGGCTACCGCCAGGCGTTCGTATTTGGCTGGGTGGTTTTTGTTGTGGCTGCTGATGTAATCCCGTACCCGTTGTGCATCCGATGGATCTGGTTGGGAATGGATCTTGTTACGCAGGAACATGAACTGGGTATCAAGTTCTGAAAGAGTTGTGGAGAGTTGACGCACCTCGGTCACCGAGAGTGAGGGTTGTCCATGTGGCAAAAAACGCGCCGCTTCGCGCATTATCATGAACTCTTGCTTTACCTTCTTTGGTCCCGCAAGCAGAGCCAGTAAAAACTGGCGTCCGCTCCTGTTGTCATCTTCGCCTTGCAAGGCGCCACGATAATGCCGCGCACCGCGAAATATCCAGCCATCATCTATTTCGATAAGGAATCGCTCGAGCAGTATTTGTTTGAGGATTGCGTGATCGTTGTCGGTCTTTACCAGGTCAGTCGCATTAATCTGGGCCAGTACATTGGCAACATAAAATCCGGTTGAGCGTAGTACCTGTATATGTTCATTCCATTCGCCATGTTGTCTGCCGCCACCATGTGATTTACACGCAAAAGGTTCTGGGGGCAAAATGGTACCATCGTTGCAGAACCAGCGAATGCGCGCAAACGGTCCCTTTGCTGAGTCTTTCATGTCTTGCAGCCAACGAGAAAGCATTTGTGTATCGTGCGCATTTTGCGCAACAGCCAGCGTGCCATAGAGTAGCGGTAAGATAACGAGTGATATCTTCAGCATCGCAGAGAGCATAATGCAGTCCTTGAATATTATTGCACACCGGCAAGAAGTGTGTAAAAAGTTAAAAAAATTCTTTACCCTATTTATAATCCGGGACTCTTTTATGAATTGTATATCTAATGCATCATTCGTAAAAGAATTTAGCGCTGAGTAATTAAATTACAAACGAAAAATTAATGGTTTATTAAACAGTGGACATAAAATTAATTACCACGGATGTTGAAACCGTCGACCGGCTATTTAATAGGTGATGATCTTATTTGACGAATAGCAGCTACTGGCCGAAAGCTAACATTAAATTTATTAATCTAATTCTTTAATCATTTCTTCACGCATTTTGAATTTTTGTACTTTCCCCGTCACTGTCATGGGAAATGTTTCAACAAAACGAATATATTTTGGAATTTTGAAGTGGGCGATTTCTTCTTTACAAAACTCACGTATCTCATCTTCAGTTGCAGATTCTCCGCTGTGTAGTGCTATCCACGCGGCAACCTGTTCACCATAAAATTCATCTGGGACTCCAAAGACAGCAACTTCAGCCACCTTAGGATGAGTAAATATAAAATCTTCTATTTCACGTGGATAAATATTTTCTCCCCCACGAATAATCATTTCTTTTCGTCGACCGGTAATTTGTACATAACCGTATTCATCCATAGTGCCGAGATCACCAGAGAACAACCAACCTGATTCATCAACTGTTTCTGCTGTTTTCTCTGCTTGTCCATAATAACCACGCATGATGTGGTAACCACGGAAACAGATTTCACCAATTTCACCTAAAGGCACAGTAGCACCGGTATCGGTATTTATTATTTTTACTTCCTGATGAGGAAGGTTGTGACCCACTGTATTAATACGTCGTTCAAAACTATCGTCTCGTGTTGTTAGATGAGTAAGCGGTGAAGCTTCTGTTTCACCATAACCGATCAATATTTCACTACAGTGCATGTCTGTAATCACCCGCTTCATAAGTTCAGGTGGGCAGGGTGCGCCGGCCATGATGCCGGTACGTAAACTCGAAAGATCATATTTATCAAAGTCTTTATACTCCAGCTGAGCAATAAACATCGTGGGTACCCCATGAACCGCCGTACATTTTTCTTCTGCGACAGCTTGAAGGACTTTTTCTGCATCAAAGTGTTCACTGCTAATTACCAGGCAAGCGCCTACAGAGAAACAGAGTAAGTTAGCCAGTACCATACCAAAACAATGGTAAAAGGGAACGGGTACAACCAATCTATCTTTCTCAGTAAAGTACATCGCCTGAGCCGAGAACCAGGCATTATTTAAAATATTATGATGAGTGAGCATCACTGCTTTGGGGAAACCAGTCGTACCGGATGTGTACTGAATGTTGATGACATCATCACGATCCAGTTTTAAGCTTTGTTCATCCAATTCTTGTTGGCTAATAGTCTCTGCCGCATGAATGACTTCTTGCCAACTGGTAAAGCCAGGAGCGGGTGTTTCAGTATGTAAAGGGTCAGCAGGATTATAAACAATAACGCGATGCAAATTAGGTAATGCCTTTGATGTGAATTCAGTATTGTTACCTTTTAATTCCGGAATGAGTTCTTGCAACATTCCGACATAATCACTGTTTCTAAAACGGGGAATAACAAACAAGCCTTGTACTTCCGACCGCTCCAGTGCGTAAGCCAGTTCTTTGGGACGATAGGCTGGGTTGATATTAACCAGGATGGCACCGATGCGTGCCGTGGCCATTTGTACCAGTAACCATTCAATATTATTGGTTGACCAGACACCAATACGATCGCCATGTTTAAAGCCCAAGCCTAATAGTCCTCTGGCAAGTTCATCTGTTGCATTTGAGAATGCTTGATAAGTTAGACGCCTTTGTTGAGGTAATGAGACAACTGCTTCCTGTTCAGGAAACTGATTAACTATCGATAAGAACAATTCAGGTATGGTTTGGCCGAGTAAGGGAGTTTCCCCGCCACGATGAAAATAACTTGTTGTTTGTTTAGTCATTATTTATTCAGTAACGTTATCCCAGTAAGCATCAATACGTGCCTGAATTTCAGCGATGCCTTGTTCATCACGTTTGGGATGAAACAAATGTTTGAAACGTCCCTGTAGTTTTAAATAATCTTCTACAGGTTTTCGTTGTTTAGGTATTTTTGTATGTATGACTTTGCCATCAATATATTCCTTGAGTGGCCAAACCCCGGTTTGTACTGCAAGGCGTCCAATCTCTACACTGAGTTGTGGATCATAGTCCCAACCGGGTGGGCAAGGTGCGAGTGAAATTAACATGCGAGGTCCTTTCATGGCTCGTAGCTTTTCTATTTTTTTAGCAAGGTCGAGTGGTTCAGAAGCAATGATGGTTGCGACATAAGTTGGGTTGTGTGCCGCCCAGATAGAAAACAGATCTTTTTTAAAGCCAGGATAACCATGTGAACCTTTGCTGGTAGAAGTTATAGCGGCATGTGGGGTTGCGGCAGAATATTGTTGACCGGTATTACCATAACCTTCGTTGTCATAACAAAGATAAATAAAATTAAGATTACGATCCATTGCTCCCGATGTAGCAGATAGTCCCATGCCATAAGCTGAACCATCACCGGTGATGACAACCACTTCCATGTTTTCATCTTCAGAGAGTTTTTTCTTTTTAATTAAAATATCCATTGCGTCACGTACGCCTTGCGCACCCGCGGGTGCTGATGCCATTGCCGTATAAAGCCAGCCACCGCGAAATGGGGTAAATGGATAAACAGAGAGTAATGTCATACAACCTGCTGCATTAACAAATACCGTTTTTTCACCAAGGATATCGTACATGTTATGAAGTGCTTCCAGACCACCACAGCCTGCACACATCGGTGTACCGGTGCCTAACAGGTGAGAAGATGGCATGTCTTTCATTCGATGAAAATGAACGAGTGTTTGCGTGCTCATATTTTCAATCTCTCTTTTGATTTATTTCAGCATATTCTGCATGCGCTATCGCTTGCAGTTTACGCATTTCGGTTAATTCATTTTGAGTATAGAGTAGTCGAGTTGATGGTAACTCACCTTTATCACAGGCTTGTTTAATTTCATTAATCATTTCAAAGAACTCTTGTTGACTAATATCACGACCACCCAGTCCACCAA
>JAUWLO010000049.1 GCA_030613605.1 Gammaproteobacteria bacterium
TGGATATGAGCAATCCCATCTACAACGTTCTTTTTGACCTTTTTGCGAGTGCGTGGACTTGCCATTCTAATTAACCTGTATTTATCTCAAAAATTTATAAAAATAACGCCTGTAGTAATAAGAGCGAAATCTGTTATCTAGTAACCATGCGACGTGGTCCCTTGCGAGTACGGGCATTGGTGCGCGTACGCTGTCCTCGCACGGGTAAACCGCGACGATGGCGGATGCCACGGTAGCAACCCAGATCCATTAAACGCTTGATGTTCATGGACACTTCACGACGCAAATCACCTTCGATGGTGTATTTCGCCACTTCTGCGCGAAGAGATTCCAGTTCCTGCTCAGTAAGATCCTTGATCTTGCTGTCAGGCTTTACATTTGTTGCCGCGCAGATAGCTTTCGCATGGCTATCGCCTATGCCATAAATAGCCCTAAGCCCGATAACCGTATGTTTTTGCACCGGTATATTGATGCCTGCTATACGTGCCATTCAAAAATCTCCCAAAAGCTGTCGCGGTAAACCCGCTATTGTAATCAGTTTTCCCATTACCTTCAAGGTAAAAGGGCTTGAAACGTAAGCCTTTAGCCTACGTTGTCTAATAAAATGTCTAACAAAATGCCAAATAAAATGAAAAAGTTACCCCTGCCGCTGTTTGTGGCGCGGATCTACACAAATCACACGCACCACGCCCTTACGGCGGACAATTTTACATTTATTGCAAATTTTCTTTACTGAGGCTCGAACCTTCATTTTCTCTCTCCAAACATCAATCACTGTCCGAATCATTCCAAAACAATCGGAACCTGATAGCAGTGACAAAAAATCTCTTACAATCCCGTTCGGCCGTAACCCTTCAGGTTGGCCTTTTTCATTAAGCCTTCATACTGATGCGACATCAGGTGTGACTGGATTTGCGAGATGAAATCCATAACCACCACCACAATAATCAGCAACGATGTGCCGCCAAAGTAGAAGGGTACATTCCAGTACACAATCATAAACTCGGGCAGCAAACACACTGCAGTAATATAAATGGCTCCAATCAATGTGAGTCGAGACATCACGCCATCAATATACTTAGCCGTATTTTGCCCAGGTCGTATCCCGGGTATAAAAGCACCGGAGCGCTTTAAATTATCTGCCGTATCTTTCGGATTGAACATCAATGCCGTATAGAAAAAACAGAAGAAAATAATGGCTAACGCATACATCAACACATACACCGGCTGCCCAGGTGACAGTGTCGAAGACAAATCTTTTAACCAGCCCATGCCTTCAGCAGAACCAAACCAGCCACCCAATGTTGCCGGGAACAAAATAATACTCGAAGCAAAGATGGGCGGGATAACACCGGCCATATTAACTTTCAGAGGCAAATGGCTCTTTTGAGCCGCATACATTTTTCGCCCTTGCTGACGCTTGGCATAATTTACCGTAATCCTGCGTTGGCCTCGCTCCATGAAGACCACAAAGCCCGTTACGCCGATGGCAAGAATCAATAAAATAAGCACCAAAAATGCACTGATTTCACCAATACGGGCCAGCTCTAATGTTCCACCAATTGCCGAAGGTAGACCAGCGGCAATACCCGCGAAAATAATCAACGAAATACCATTACCGATACCACGTTCCGTGACCTGCTCACCCAGCCACATCAGGAACATCGTTCCAGTCACCAGACTGACCACTGCCGTAAAAATAAAGGCAGAACCTGGGTGTGGTACAACGGCAAAGCTACCTACCGTTTGTCCCTGTAATGCTATTGAAACACCAATCGCCTGAAAAGTGGCCAATCCAAAAGTGCCATAACGCGTATATTGCGTAATTTTGCGGCGCCCGGATTCACCTTCCTTTTTCAGTTGCTCCAGCTTCGGAACCACTGCTGTTAACAGTTGCATAATGATGGATGACGAAATGTAAGGCATCACACCTAACGCAAATAAGGTCAACCGACCTAGAGCACCACCTGAAAACATGTTAAACATGTCCAGAATGGTGCCTTTTTGTTGTTCAAACAATACAGCTAATGCTGCGGGATCTATGCCTGGAACCGGAATGAACGAACCCACCCGAAAAACAACCATTGCCAGCACAACAAACATCAAACGCTGCTTAAGCTCAGTTAATTTACCCGACCCCATGGCACCGAGCATGCTGTCACGCGATGCAGACACTAGACCCTATTCCTCGACTTTGCCGCCGGCTGCTTCAATAGCAGCACGTGCACCCTTGGTGGCACCCAGACCACGCACAGTAACAGCCGAAGTTATTTCTCCGGAAAGAATCACTTTGGCGCGTTTAATATGATGACCGATAATATTGGCAGCTTTCAGTGACAACAAATCAACCACATCACCTTCAACCTTGAGTAGTTCAGGCAAACGGATTTCAGCCATGAACCTGGCCTTGCGGGAAGCAAAACCAACTTTGGGCAGACGGCGTTGCAGGGGCATTTGGCCACCCTCAAAACCAACCTTATGAAACCCACCGGAGCGAGATTTCTGACCCTTGTGGCCACGACCACCTGTTTTGCCTAACCCACAACCAATGCCACGACCAACACGTTTGGCATCCTTCTTTGAGCCTTCAGCAGGCTTGAGGGTATTTAAATGCATTTTATGCTTCCTCAACCTTAAGCAGATAAGAAACTGTATTGATCATGCCACGGTTAAATGGCGTATCTTCAACAGAGACTGTCTGATGTATACGACGCAAACCAAGACCGGACACGCAAGCCTTGTGAGCCTTGAGACGACCGATAGTGCTGCGCACCAATGTAATTGTAACTTTATCTTTACTAGCCATGGTCTACTCCATGATTTCCTTAACGCTTTTACCACGCTTTGCAGCAACAGCTTCTGGCGTTGTCATTGCAGACAAACCTTCAAACGTTGCGCGAACAACATTCGTAGGATTATTGGAACCAATGCACTTGGCAAGCACATCGCGCACACCAACAGCCTCAAAAACTGCTCGCATGGCACCACCAGCAATAATTCCTGTACCTTCTGAAGCCGGCAACATAACAACCTTAGCTGCACCATGAGTGCCCTGAAGTGGGTATTGCAGTGTTCCACCTTTCAGGTTTATATCAAACATATTTTTGCGAGCGTTTTCCATCGCTTTTTGAACAGCAATGGGCACTTCGCGTGCCTTGCCACGTCCAAAGCCAACCTTGCCTTCCCCATCACCAACTACGGTTAAAGCGGTAAAACCAAAAATGCGGCCGCCTTTTACAACTTTGGCAACGCGATTAATGTTAACCAGCTTCTCGATGAGGCCATCACTGTTCTGTTGTGAATCAAATTTAGCCATGCCTATACCTTAAATTTTTTAATATTAGTTAATACTAAATAGTTAAGCCGCTTTCACGAGCGGCATCGGCCAACGCTTTCACGCGACCATGATATTTAAACCCGGAACGATCAAATGCTACCTGCTCAATCCCAGCAGATTTAGCGCGCTCTGCAATCATTTGACCAATTTTCGTGGCCGCCTCAACATTACCCGTATGTTTTAAACCCTTTTTTATATCGGCTTCAACTGTAGAGGCACTGGCGATAACTGATGATCCATCTGGCGAAAAAATCTGCGCATATGTATGCAGCGATGTACGGTACACACACAGACGATGAACACCCAGTTCTCTAATTTTGGCTCGTGTTCTACGTGAACGACGTATACGACTTTGTTTTTTATCCATAATACTTTCTCATTCTTTATAAACGGCTTAGGAGTAAGTGACCTTACTTCTTCTTAGCTTCTTTACGGACAACATGCTCATCCGTATAACGAACACCCTTACCTTTATAAGGTTCGGGCGGACGGTAGGCGCGAATATCCGCTGCCACCTGGCCAACTTTTTGCTTATCTATTCCTGACACCACAAGCTCTGTCTGGCTAGGAGCTTCAACGCTGACACCTTCAGGAACTGTATGCACTACAGGATGTGAAAAACCCAAAGATAAATTAACTTTATTACCTTGAACCTGAGCACGATAACCAACACCAATTAGAGTCAGTTTCTTTTCAAAGCCCTGGCTGACACCCGTGACCATATTGTTGACCAAAGCACGCATGGTTCCGGCCATGGCATTTGCCGCTTTCTCACTGTTATTAGGTGAGAATTTCAACACCGTATCTTCTTTGTTTATTTCAACAAGAGAATTTGCATTTTGAGTTAACTCACCCTTTGGACCTTTGACCTTAATGGTCTGATCGCTCAGGGTGACTTCCACACCTGCAGGAATTTTTACTGGATTACTAGCTACTCGTGACATTTTCTATCCCCTACGCTACGTAGCAAATGACTTCGCCGCCGCAGCCTGCTTTGCGAGCTGCACGATCTGTCATTAAACCATTTGAGGTAGATACGACAGCAATACCAAGACCATTCATTACGGTAGGTAAATCATTTTTACCTTTATAAATACGCAGGCCCGGACGACTTACTCGTTTAACCATATCGATAACCGGCTTACCCTCGTAATACTTCAGGGAAATTTCCAAAACCGGCTTACCATCGATATCCTGCACAGAACTTTCGTTGACATAACCTTCTTCCTTGAGCAGTGCTGCAATAGCAACTTTCTGCTTTGAGGAAGGCATCGCCACAACCAGCTTTCCAGCAGCCAGGGCGTTACGGATACGCGTCAACATGTCTGCAATTGGATCAGTCATGCTCATGCCATTAAACTCCTAATAATCTCTCAAAAACACTTAAAAAAATTAAACCAAAAACAATTCTTTTTACAAACTACTACCAGCTCGCTTTTACTAAACCAGGAATATCTCCACGCATTGCTGCTTCACGCAATTTAGTCCGACTCAATCCAAACTTGCGATAATAGCCATGTGGGCGTCCTGTTATCCTGCAACGATTCCGTTGGCGACATGGGCTTGCATTACGAGGCAAACTTTGAAATTTTTTCTGTGCTTCAGCTCTATCTTCCGGGCTAAGGTCAGGATTTTTTAGCAACGCCTTAAGTTCTGCGCGTTTAGCCGCATACTTTTCAACGGTACGAGCCCTTTTTAGCTCTCGATTTATAATGGAGGTCTTTGCCATAAAGCTTTGTCTCTACTTTTTGAGCGGTAAATTAAATGCGGTTAATAAAGCACGCGCTTCATCATCAGTTTTGGCACTGGTCGTAAATGTAATATCCATTCCCCGAATTGTATCAATTTGATCGTAATCAATCTCAGGGAAAATAATCTGTTCCTGAATTCCCATACTGTAATTGCCACGACCATCAAAAGCGTTAGCCTTCAAACCACGGAAATCTCGTACACGAGGAATAGCAATAGTCACCAAACGATCCAGGAAGTCGTACATGCGTTCACGACGTAATGTCACTTTACAACCAACAGGCCAGCCTTCACGCACTTTAAAACCAGCAACAGATAAACGCGCATTATTCACAATGGGTTTTTGACCAGCGATTTTTATCATGTCACCCACAGCATGCTGAATAACTTTTTTATCGCCAATTGCTTCACCGACACCCATATTCAGGGTTATCTTCTCCAGCTTTGGAACTTCCATTACGCTCTTGTAACCAAACTGGTCTTTCAATTGCGCAACGACAGTATCTTTATAAAATTCTCTTAATCGCGACATGACTGTTTCCGTATTCTCTTCTTTAAGCTTTAAATGTCGATAACTTCGTTATTGGATTTGAAGTATCTTACTTTCTGTCCATCTTTCAGGGTCTTGATACCCACTCGATCACCCTTGCCTGTGGCAGGATTGAACAGAGCAACATTTGACATATGCAAAGGCATCTCTTTTTCGATAATACCGCCAGACTCACCCACATTTGGGTTTGGCTTAACGTGTTTCTTGGCCATATTGCAGCTTTCAACCAACACACGTTCGTCCGCAATACTCAGCACAGAGCCTCGCTTACCTTTATCTTTACCGGTAACGATAATGACCTCATCACCTTTTTTGATCTTATTCATCGAAATTCTCTCTAAAACTATTCTTATAAAACTTCAGGAGCCAATGAAATGATTTTCATGAAACGTTCATTGCGTAATTCGCGTGTCACTGGCCCAAAAATACGTGTACCGATAGGCTGCAGGTTTGCATTCAATATCACAGCGGCATTGCCATCAAAACGGATCAACGAACCATCGGGGCGACGCACACCCTTCGCTGTACGAACCACCACAGCATTGTAAACCTCACCTTTTTTGACCTTTCCACGCGGAATAGCCTCTCGGATGCTTACCTTTATAATGTCCCCAATAGCAGCATAACGGCGCTTGGAACCACCCAACACCTTGATGCACATCACCCGACGAGCACCGCTGTTATCAGCCACATCCAACACTGTTTGCATCTGAATCATCGAAACATCTCCGCAAAATCGCGCCCTTACATATATAAAAGGCTAATAAAAAGGCTAAAAAATCACCCAAATCCACCGATTCGAGGGCGCGGTATGATATCACTAAACCCCGCATTGCCCAAACATATTCAGTATATGGGCCTTGTGAAAACTATATTCTGCCAGGATATTTTCCCTGGCGCATACCCATCACTTCCTAACCAAAGGAAAAATAAGGCTATTTTGCCCGCCTGGTAATCTCGGCCAGTTTCCAGGACTTGGTCTTGGAGATTGGACGGCACTCAGTAATGGTGACTTGATCGCCTTCATTACATTCGTTGTTCTCGTCATGGACATGCAGCTTGGTCGAACGACGAATATATTTTCCGTACAGCGGGTGTTTTACCCTACGTTCCACCAGCACAGTTATTGTGCGGTCCATTTTATTGCTAGTTACGCGCCCAGACTCTGTCCGGATTGATTTAGCTTCACTCATTCTGCACCACCCGCGGCGTTTTCATTCATAATCGTTTTAACTCGAGCAATATCACGATGCACGCTTTTCATGCGAGCCGGATTACCCAGTTGGCCAGTGCCTTTTTGCATGCGCAAATTAAATCTCTCACGCAATAAACCCTGGAGCTCTTCCTTTAATTCGGAATCACTTTTAGTTCTCAAATCACTGGCTTTCATTACATTACCGTCCGCGTTACAAAAGTAGTCGCTACAGGCAATTTAGCTGCAGCAAGTTTAAAGGCCTCACGAGCCAACTCCTCGCCAACACCTTCCATCTCAAAAAGCATGCGGCCTGGCTGTATCTGGCATACCCAATATTCCACGCTGCCTTTACCCTTACCCATACGAACCTCAAGAGGCTTCTTGGTTATGGGTTTGTCAGGGAAGACCCGGATCCAGATCTTACCGCCACGTTTAATATGGCGAGTCATCGCACGACGACTTGCCTCAATCTGACGCGCAGTAATCCGGCCACGACCGGTCGCTTTCAAACCAAACGTACCGAAAGCAACATCGCTACCCCGAAAGGCAAGACCGCGATTCCGTCCCTTCATCATCTTGCGAAATTTTGTTCGCTTAGGCTGTAACATTCTTTCTACTCCTGCAAGGCTAGCCTACGGCTAGCTGGCTGCTTTTTCTTTTGTGGCAGCTGGGGCTTCATTTTTTTCAAACACTTCACCCTTGAAGATCCAGACCTTGACGCCAATCACGCCATAAGTTGTGCTGGCTTCAATGACTCCGTAATCAATATCCGCACGCAAGGTGTGCAACGGGACACGGCCTTCGTGGTACCACTCAGCACGTGCAATATCAGCACCATTTAGACGACCTGCTACACGAACCTTGATGCCTAAAGCACCAAGACGCATTGCATTTTGAACTGCGCGTTTCATCGCGCGGCGGAACATGATCCGTCGTTCCAGTTGCTGTGCAACGTTTTCTGCTACCAAAGTAGCATCCAGTTCTGGCTTACGAATTTCTTCTATATTAATAGTGACAGGACAGCCCATCATTTTAGTAACAGCATTGCGTAATTTTTCGACGTCTTCGCCCTTTTTACCAATCACAATACCAGGGCGTGCTGTATGAATCGTGATGCGCGCATTATTTGCTGGCCGTTCAATCTGAACTCGACTTACCGATGCGCTTTTCAGCTTTTTCTTGATGTAATCGCGAACCTTAAGATCCATATTCAAGGTATCAGCAAAGTTTTTGGTATCTGCATACCATGTGGATGTCCAGTCTGAGGTAATCCCAAGACGTATGCCGATTGGATGAACTTTTTGACCCATTACAAACCCCTTAGCTGTCGCTTACCATCACAGTAATATGACTGTGACGTTTTAAAATTTGAACACCGCGGCCCTTTGCACGAGCACGCATACGTTTATTTGTACGACCCTCATCCACGAAGATTTTCGATACTTTCAATTCATCAATATCAGCACCTTCGTTATGCTCTGCATTAGCAATCGCTGACTCCAGCACCTTCTTAACGATATGGGCTGCTTTTTTAGGACTGAATGTAAGAATCTGCAAAGCACTTTCTACATTTTTGCCCCGAATTTGATCTGCCACCAAACGACCCTTTTGAGCCGACAGGGCAATATTCGATAATTTTGCTTTCACTTCCATCTCAGAACCCCTTAGCGGCTTTTCTTGTCAGCAACGTGGCCACGATAGGTCCGCGTTGGCGCAAATTCACCCAGTTTGTATCCCACCATGTCTTCAGTGATGAAAACAGGCATGTGCTGGCGACCATTATGAACAGCGATGGTCAAACCCAACATGTCTGGAAGCACCATGGAACGGCGGGACCATGTTTTAATTGGTTTTCTGCTATTGGCTGCCGCAGCTTCCTGTACCTTCTTAACAAGGTGTAGGTCTACGAAAGGCCCTTTTTTGATTGAACGTGGCACGATGCTAGCTCTCTTTTCTTGATGTAAGTCTTAATAAATAAGTTTTAATTACTATTACCAAATTCTGCTTCTAAATTACTTAGCTTTACGACGACGCAAAATCATGCCGTCAGTACGTTTATTACTACGTGTCTTATAACCCTTGGTTGGCATACCCCAGGGTGAAACAGGATGACGACCACCAGAGGTACGGCCTTCACCACCACCATGTGGGTGATCAACCGGGTTCATGGCAACACCACGAACAGTTGGACGAACACCGCGCCAACGTTTCGCACCAGCTTTACCCAATTTACGCAGGTTATGCTCGCTATTACCAACTTCACCCATAACAGCACGACATTCAACATGTACTTTACGCATTTCGCCTGAGCGTAAACGTAAAGTGGCATATTCACCCTCACGAGCAACCAGCTGCGCAGATGCACCGGCACTGCGAATCATCTGCGCACCTTTGCCAGGCTTTAACTCGACACAATGAACAACCGAGCCCACCGGAATGCTACGTAAAATTAAACAATTGCCGGGTTTAATCGGTGCTTCAGCACCTGACATAAGTTCTGTGCCAGCCTCAACACCCTTAGGTGCGATGATGTAACGGCGCTCGCCATCTGCATACAGAACCAATGCAATGTGGGCGCTACGATTCGGATCATATTCCAGACGTTCCACACGCCCAGCAATACCATCTTTGTCGCGCTTAAAATCAATAACGCGATAATGTTGTTTATGACCGCCACCACGATGACGAGTGGTAATACGACCCTGGTTATTACGACCACCAGTGCGTGATTTCTTTTCCAACAACGGCGCATAAGGATCACCTTTATGGAGATCAGGATTGGTTACCTGAACCACAAAGCGGCGACCAGGAGATGTCGGTTTTGCTTTAAGAATTGCCATGCTTACTTAACTCCGCTTATGCTCTGGAGGCTATTTGCCGCCAACTTATTCATTGCCCGTAAAGTCGATAGTCTGACCGTCTTTCACGCGGACATATGCTTTTTTCCAGTCTTTACGACGTCCTATACGCTGTCCGGAGCGCTTCACTTTACCCTTCACGTTAGTCACACGAACGGCATCGACTTCTACTTCAAATAATGTTTCAACGGCCTTTTTAATTTCAGGCTTGGTTGCGTTAGTTGCTACCTGGAATACGTACTGATTACTGGACTCACCAATAATGGCGGCCTTTTCAGTCACGTGCGGCCCAAGCAACACATTCATGATTCGCTCCTGGTTCATCCGAGCATCTCCTCAATCTTTTGCAGTGCACCCACTGTAATTACAATATTTTCACTACCCACCAGACTTACCGGATTCAGATCGCTGATTTCCAGTATATCCACGTTATGCAGGTTACGAGCCGAGAGGAAAAGATCATCAGTGGCATCATCAGTAATAATCACACCACGGGTAAAGTTCATGTCAGCCAGCTTTTTAACTAACTCTTTTGTTTTAGGACCCTTTACTTCAAATTTGTCCACAATTGACAAACGATCCTGCCTCACCAGCTCAGACAAAATAGATTGCATCGCACGGCGATACATTTTTTTATTCACTTTCTGTGAATGGTCCTGGGGTCTTAACGCAAACGTATGTCCCCCCGAACGCCATATTGGGCTACGAATAGTACCTGCACGTGCACGACCGGTACCTTTTTGACGCCAGGGTTTCGCACCGCCGCCACTTGTATCAGAACGGCTCTTGGTTTTACGTGTGCCACTACGGCCACCGGCAAGATACGCCGTTACGACCTGATGAATTAATGGCTCGTTAAATTCGCGGCCAAAATTCGCATCAGAAACTTCCACCTTTTTTGTGGAGGCCTTGCCTGTCGCTGTTGTCAATTTTAAATCCATGATTCAGCCTCTCACTTCGATTTAACTGCGGGGCGGACCATAAGATCACCGCCCTTCGCACCGGGCACTGCACCCTTTACAAGAAGAAGATTGCGTTCAGTATCAACACGAATAACTTCCAGGTTTTCATTGGTGGTGCGCACATTACCCATGTGCCCAGCCAT